>CAZVSF010000020.1:12983-18610 GCA_964630195.1 uncultured Lentisphaeria bacterium | reverse complement strand
TCCCAGACTCAAGAGTTATCGCTAATGTATCACCGCCAGAAAAACTCACATTTTCACTAAAACGAACTGTAATATCTACACTTTCACCTACACCCAGGGTATCTGCAGTTGTATTTGCATAAATACTCTGGACAGCAGGGAACACACCATCAACAAACAGGTCACTATTGTCTGCCAGGTTCTCAGTTGGTGGTAGCGTGCTTAAATCAGCGCCATTACCAGCAGAATCTTTTAGGGCTGCGCCAAGTAATGCGACTGAATTAACGGTTAAATCTATATTGTATTCATTAGTTGCTACCTGATAAGGCATGTTAACTGTATCCGTACCTGCAATGGTACTGCGTGTTATCACAGCATCAGGGACCTGATCACCTGTCTCTAAAGTGGCTCTAAGGGTTCCACCACCAGATAACTCAACCACTTCACTAAAGGTTAAGGTGATGGTCGCGGTACTGTCTTTTCCCAAAGTTTCAGCTGAGGGTGTGGAGTTTATCTCAGTTATCGTTGGTGATTCCTGATCAATTCGAAAACTGCTCAAACTCGGATCACATGGTGTGCTATTACCTGCATAATCTGTGATAACTGCTGAAATGTGTAAGGTCGCTGTATTTGCAAAACTGGTTATGCCTTCAACATAAATAGAATCAAGTGGGATATCTAGATTTCCACCATAGGAACTCAAAGCAACAGGATTACCAATGTTCTCTGCAGTATTGCTACCAACATAGCCCTGTAACTGTATGGTTCCGCCTGAGAGTGAAGCATCATTTGGGATCGGTAATTGAACTGAGATACCACTATTATCCTGATTCCAATAGCCGGCAACAACGTTTGGACCTGTGATAGTTACTGGACCTACAACAAAAGCTGTTGGATCATTTCCATCTACAATGATATCAGCATTATTAGCCAGATTTGAATCAGCTGGTAACGAGCTTAAATCAACCCTATTCCCTCCAACATCTATCAGATAACCAGTGTTCATTGCCAGACTTATAATGGTTAGATCCAGACTGGAATCACCTGCAGATACTGTGTAGCTCGCCACTAACTCGCTTCCACTGATACTTGTGGCAGAAATGACTTGATCGGTAGTCCCAGACTCAAGAGTTATCGCTAATGTATCACCGCCAGAAAAACTCACATTTTCGTCGAAGCGTACAGTAATATCAATGGATTCACCTACACCTAAGGTATCTGCAGTTGTTTCAGCATAAATACTCTGGATAACAGGAGCTGCTCCATCAACAACCAGGTCACTATTGTCTGCGAGGTTTTCATTTGGTGGTAGCGTGGTTAAATCAGCATTATTCCCTGCTGCATCAGTAAGTGTGGCACCTGCGACTGTGACTGTATTCACATTCAGATCCAGACTTGATTCACCTGCGGAAACTTGATAACTCATATCCACACTATCTGTCAAAACGAAACTTGTTAAAGTCGAGGTTGCATCAGGCACCAGCTCACCTGTTTCGAAGGTTGCCTTCAGCGTACCTGCTCCCTCTAACTTTACATCTTCATTGAATTCGAAGGTAATCGTAGCATTAATTCCCACACCCAGAGTATCATCTGAGGGTACGGATGTTATCCGTGTAATAATGGGTGAGCTTTGGTCAATTGAAATACTGGTGGAACTGGGATTACCTGGAGTGCTGTTGCCAGCATAATCTGTTAAAATAGCAGATATGTGGAAAACTTTACTATCAGCAAACCCTGTAATGCTTTCTAATGCAGTAGAATCAAGAGCAACATCCAGCGTGTCACCAACTGTTTCGATTTCGACAGGATCGCCAATTGGCTCAGCCAAAAAGGTACCGATATATCCCTGAATCTGCACTGTGCCGCCATCTAATGAAAGATCACTAGCTATGGGAACGCGAATTGAAATACCTGAATTGTCCTGATTCCAATATCCAGATACAAGGTTAGGACCCGATACAGTTACCGGACCGACAGTAAATGCTTCGGGGTCAATCCCATCGACGATAATAGCTGCATTATCAGCTAGGTTTGAATCAGCAGGTAACGAGGTCAAATCAACCCTATTCCCACCCGCATCTATTAGGTGTCCTGCATTCATTGCCATACTTTTAATGGTCAGATCCAGACTGGAATCACCTTCTGCAACAGTATAGGTAGCCGTTGCCTCTCCGCTATTCAATGCTGTAGCACTAATAACTTGATCAGTATCCCCGGTCTCTAAAGTGATCTCAAGTGTATCTCCGCCGGAGAAACTTATATTTTCACTAAAACGAACCGTTATGGATACACTTTCACCAGTACTCAAAGTATCTGTGGTTGTATTTGCATAAATACTTTGAACGATGGGTTCTATTCCGTCGATGGTCAATGCACTATTGTCACCAAGGTTCTCATCAGTCGGAAGGGAATAATCCGCATTATTTCCTGCTAAATCACGCAAGTCTCCAATAGGCTTGGTGATAGTATTGATAGTGAGATCCGCTATATTTTCTCCTGTGCTTACCGTGTATGTACCTGATGGGATAGAGTCGTTTGTAAATGGACCAATAGCAACATTAGGTGTGACATCAACCAGGTCGATTATAAGGGTACCATCAGGTGAGAGGGTGATTGGTTCGCTAAATTGTAGCGTAATCTCAGCTGTTGAATCGATTCCCAAGGTTGTAAAGTTAGGATCAGATGTGATGCTATGAAGGGTTGGGGCAGTTTGATCGATCACCAGCATATCACTACTTGCACTTGACAATTTCGAATTTCCAGCATAATCAGTTATAATCGCGGCAATCTTTAAACTTTGTCCCCCACTTTCTGCTGCATTAAAACCAGCAATGGCTTTGATAGCCGAACTATCAACCGAAATCTCCATGTTGGTAGACGGGTAAATCTCAAGATCAATAGCACTTGTGATTGTGTCAGCAATTGATCCATTTGCTCCAAAATATCCAATCAGTTGTATTGTGCCGTCTTCAAGTGTGGCATCACCTGAAATGTTGGTGTAAACTTTAATACCAGTATTGTTGGCATTCCAATATCCATCTTCGTTAACACTCCCAGTTGTAACAACAGAATGTGGGGCAATATCAGCAGGAATGTCTTCATCAAACTGGAAAATGGGACCTAATTCATATTCAGCACCAACTTGATCCTGAGCAAAATTCCGAAATCGCACTTTAAATTGAAGATTATCTCCTGGATTATCATCGAATCCGGCTACTAAAGTTTCCAAAGTATCTGCAGGATAGCTCCGACTTATAGTATCGTCGGGGCTCACATCCATCCAAGGATCAATAGAGCCAACGAATGCCCCATTGGAATAAAGCCTAAATTGAGCGGTGGTAATACCAATAGCACTGGGTACTCTAAAATTGAATACTCCAGTTGTGTTTGTTGAATTCCAGCGATCACTAACTTCTGTCCCACCTGTAGGTGTAAAGGTTTGCCCAAGGGCAATTGAACTCACAAATATGAAAAAGAGCAGACCGACTTTGGTGGTTTTAACAATGCGACTCTTGATTGATTTCATCATAATGATTTTCTCACTCGTCTTTTTCAATTATTTATAATTCAAACCCTATTGAAAGTCTTAATTCAGCCCACCAGGCGGAGCCGATATATTCTAAATCTGTAATAAGAACTCCACGCGTTCCCACGCGGATAAATGTGTTTTGTGTTGGTCGAAACCTGTAACCAAGCTCAAGCATGCTTCCCATATCGGCATCCCAGAAACCAAACCCTACTGCAGCGCTGGATTGGTCGCCGATGGCAGCCGCCTGAAGTATATAGGCCATGCCGGTAAAACTGCCACCTTGCGGATAGGTATTTTCAAAGCTGAAGGTTGACACCTCCATGAGAAAAAAGAGGGGTATACTCTCCACATAGACTTCGTAGGGCAATTTTATGGCCATACCAGCATCAATATAGGAATACCAGGATTCCAATGGTGCTGAAACTGCATAGGGAGATGCCATATTGAAAGAAAGATAGGATCCGTTTATACGGCTATCTTTGAAAATACCAGGAGCGGGACCTCGTTCCCGTGGACCCCGACGAAGCTTCGGAGACGGTGACTCAGGTTGGGCAACAACCGCTTCAGGTTTTTCTTCACTACCATACAATTCTTTTACCAGTGCTTCATAATCTGCATTACTGGAACCATTATCTCCATCGCCAAACACCATCGATGTATCATTACTGCTTGACTCATTCTCTGAAGAAGAATCTTGAGCCAGTGCAGGGATTACCAGCAACAAAAGCATCAAACTAATGCCAGGTAAAGAATTACATTTTGACCGTTTCGATTTCATTTGATCGCTTTTGCTCAACCCCTTGAATCTACCAAAATTTTACACCCGCTGTAAATCTAGGTTCTAACCACCAGCTGGAGCCTATGGGTTTAATGTTATAGGCCCAGTTCCAGCGATATCCTGCAGAGAAGAACAATGAATGGAATTGGTAGGCATAGCCAAACCCGGCTATTGCACCAAAAGTTGGGGTAAACATTCCCAGACCCACCTCTACTTCAGCGCCGTACATTTCTGCCCTGGCGAGAGGCATGATCGATACCCCTTTGAATTCTCCTCCTACGGGAAATGAATTCTCAAACTTAAAGCTGGAAATATCTACTGAAAAAGAGAGTTCTACCGGGTCAAAGGTGAAGTGCCAGGGTAATTCAGAGGTCAGTGAGAAATCCATAAATGAGTACCAGGTATCCAACTCACTCGGAACCACCTGCGGAGAATAAAATGAGAGCGTAAAACCGGTATCCTCTAAAAAGGTGCCCTCAACATATCTGCCTAAATCCAGAGGATGATCAGGTACTTCCTCTAATCCATCTCCATCTGTTGTTTTTGTAATAAGACTCTCATAATCATCATCTGAGCCCAGACCCCATTCATCAAGGGAAGATGTATCAGCTGAAGCCTCAGCATTTTCCTCAGTGTCCTCTTCACCGAAATCACCAAAGAAGTCTTCCTCTGCAGGTGCTTCGGCCCCATCAGCTGGCGCTTCGTCAAAGTCAAATGAGAAGTCATCGCCCCCCAGATCAAATTCATCACCAAATAACAAACTATCGCTTTCAGATCCACCAAATGGGTCCTCTTCCTGGGCAATAGCATTGAAGGGGAGCAGGAAGAGTATCAGCAGTCCAAAAATAATCATCCCTGAGTTCTGAAATTGACGTCTAATTTTCCTAAAATGCGAAAGCATAATACCCTGTACCTTTTGATTGGTCTCTGGACTCATTTTAATAATTCATCAAATTTATGATAACTCCTGTTTGAAACAAGTCTTTACGTGGCAATGTGATCTATGAAACACCTTGTCTATCAAGCGCTAATCTTCCCTTGCTTCAAGGAGATTATTGCAAACAAAGAGCTCGGCATTCGCATCGATATATGATTTAACTTTTGTGATTGGAATCTACTTTAATATATTCACGGCGCTTGAGTGATCAGGCGATTTGAGATAAATGGAGAGGTGGCCGAGTGGCTTAAGGCGCACGCTTGGAAAGCGTGTGTGCGGCAACGTACCGTGAGTTCGAATCTCACTCTCTCCGCTTCATTACAACAGAACCATATATTCGAACTATCATGGAATGGTAGTTTTGTATATTGAGTTCTAAACGGAACGAAGTGTAGTAAGACGAG
>CAZVSF010000020.1:10406-12883 GCA_964630195.1 uncultured Lentisphaeria bacterium | reverse complement strand
TGGAGGCTATATTGGATTTAGGGATATCTTCATAACACCCGAATTAATTCGGGTGTTTCAGGAAATCGGCGATTGCCACTCTACTGGTGCTTCTTCCAGCTCTCCAGGATCCTACCATCACCACCGAGATTAAAGAGTTGCTGTTGAAGCACTTCCAGCGGGGCAAGTGGGTTTGCAAATATTTTGGAGAGGAACAATGGTTTCAGGTCATGGAGGTAGACACCAAGGCGAGGCACAAATTCACCGGACCATTTTGGTAAGCTTGAGAGTGGATAAGAGATGGCAATTCGGGTATAGCCAGCCTGCTCAATTTCAGACAATAATTCTGTGTTCCAGGCATTGAAGGGCGGGCAAAATGTGATTACTTCAACACCGATTTTATCCTCAAGCTGTTTTTTAGAGGATCTGAGTTCATCCCTGACCTGCTTTTCGCTCATGCCGATCAATCGTTGGTGCGATCGACCATGAGAACCAATTTCCCATCCCAGATCATGTAGCTCACGGAGATCACTCCAGGGCATATGCGTGACTTGTTTATCAACAGGGAAATAATCCCAACTATTTTTCTTGCCGACATAGTCGGTGATCGCAAATACGGTAGCCACACCTCCAAGCTCATGTAAAACTGGAGCGGCGTGTTGCTTGACACAGGTATAGCCATCATCAAAAGTGATCAAAACCTGTTGGGCGTTTTTGTCAAACTCCTTAATGCTGGAAAAGGAAAAGCCCAGACGCTTTAATGCAAGCATCTGGGCTCTAAACTGTTGTGGAGTTGTTGTTGTCAGTCCCCATTCAATTTTTTCAGAGACCTTGTGATACACAAGACCCCTGTTATACACGGGGAAGATCAAATTTAGTTCAGGACCTTTTCTACCGGTGTGTATTCCAGGTTAAATGCATCCGCAACCGCTTTGCAGGTAACCTTGCCATCCACCATGTTCAGACCCAGCGTAAATCCATCATCAGATTTAAGGGCTGCTTCAACACCCATATTTGCCAGCTTGATGACATAGGGTAAGGTTGCATTTGTCAATGCTTTTGTCGATGTATATGGTACACCTCCAGGCATATTTGCCACACAATAGTGAAGAACACCATCCACAACAAAGGTTGGATTCTCATGGGTCGTGGGTTTGCATGTTTCAACGCAGCCCCCCTGATCAACAGCAACATCTACAATGACTGAACCAGGTCTCATCAGACTTAGCATATCCCGGGTAATCAGTTTGGGAGCCTTTGCTCCAGGCAAAAGTACGGCTCCAACTACCAGATCAACTTCAGGCAACATTTCACGGATATTGGCCGGTGAACTATAGATCGTGCTCACATTTTTAGGCATGATATCATCCAGGTAGCGCAGACGGTCCAAATCAATATCAACTATCGTGACGTTGGCACCCATCCCGGCAGCGATCTTAGTCGCGTGAGTCCCCACGGTACCTCCACCTAACACAAGTACATTACCGGGTCTAACACCAGGAACCCCACCCAATAAAACACCACGACCACCAACAGTATGCTCCAGATATTTTGCGCCTTCCTGCGTGGCCATTCGACCGGCTACCTCACTCATTGGTTCCAGAAGGGGTAACTTTTTATATCTATCTTCAACCGTTTCATAGGCTACTGCCCAGGCATTGGTTTTAAGAAAACCTCTGGTAAGTGCCTCATCTGCAGCAAAATGAAAATAGGTGAAAACAATTTGGCCAGGTCGCGTTCTGGCAATTTCAACAGCCTGAGGTTCCTTGACTTTGACGATCATGTCGGCATCTGCCCATATTTTATCAACATCTGCCTCAATAACGCCGCCAACTTCCTGATACATTTCGTTGGTAAAGCCACTGTTAATACCACCATTATCCTCAACGATGACCTTGTGACCTTTTGCAACCAATAATTCCACCCCACCAGGAGTCATGGCAATACGATTCTCATTTGTCTTGATTTCTTTGGGTACTCCGACGATCATACTCGCCTCCTACGTTAATACTTGGCTGGTAGTGCAGATCTGCGCCATCTTCCCCAAAAAGGGATCCCCGTGGCCTACTTTTCTAGGCTGCGCTACTCGGTTCCAATATGCTAGTAAAAAACCTGTCTGGATTGAACAATTCCCGTGCCAAGACCTGAATTCTATCCACATCTATTGCTTCAATTTTTTCTAAAAATTTATCCAGATCGATATTTTCACCATAATATATCTGCTGACGGCCCAAACGCATCATGCGTCTTTCCATCGACTCATCAGCCATGACGATGCCAGATTTGTACTGAGCCTTTACCATTTCCAATTCACCATCATTTACCGGTGAACTTGCCATTTTTTCAAGCTCATGAAGTGTGAGTTCAATTGCCTTGTCCCGTTTTACAGGATCTGTGGCCAGATAGACACCAAAGGATCCGGTATCCCGATAAAGATTCACAAATGAAAATATCTGGTAGGCAACCCCATGCGCCTCTCTGATATTCTGAAACAAGCG
>CAZVSF010000020.1:0-10306 GCA_964630195.1 uncultured Lentisphaeria bacterium | reverse complement strand
ACATCCTTGCTGTCACGCAATTCATCAAGGACAACGGATTTCTCACGTTCAATTTCCGGGGATGGAAAGGTAGGATGAAGCAGGAGATCAGACAGCACATCCACAGCTTCTGGTAGATATTCACTGAGAAATCTGGCATGATAGCAGGTGTATTCTTTGGTCGTGAAAGCATTGAGATTTCCACCGACGCTTTCCAGCGACGTAGCAATTTCAAAGGTATTCCGTGATTCGGTTCCCTTGAATACGGTGTGCTCCAGGAAATGTGAGATACCCGCCAGGTGAGCCGGCTCATAGCGACTCCCTGCCCGCACCCAGATGCCTAAAGCAACCGAACGGACTGTATCCACCGTTTCTGTAACGATGGTCAGTCCGTTCGATAGTGTCGTTTGCTTACGAAGTGATGTCACCTCAGCAAATTACCGACGATTGTTATCCCGACGACCACGATCTCTACCACCACCTCTGCCACCGCGATTATTATCACGTTGTGGACGAGGTCTCTTGGGTGGTTCAACCCAGCCTTCTGGTTTTTCGAGAAGTGCTTTGCGACTCAGGTTATAGCGTCCGCTATCATCGACTTCCATCAATTTTACTTTGACAGTGTCTCCGACATTGAGAACATCTTCAACCTTTTCAACACGGGCATATTCAAGATCGCTGATATGAATCAGTCCCTGCTTACCCGGCAGAAATTCAACAAAAGCACCAAATGACATTAAGCGAACAACTTTGGCCTCGAATTCTTCGCCAGCTACAGGAACCCGAACGATGCCGTTGATACGCTCAGCGGCAGCTTCGGCACCTTCAGCAGTTTCGGCAAAAACAAAGACGATGCCTTCCTGGTCGATCTCGACAGTTGCGCCTGTATCAGCCTGTATGGCCTTAATGATCTTGCCCTGTGGTCCAATGACATCACCGATCTGGTCTGGTTTGATCCGAATGGTTATAAATCTTGGAGCATAAGGGGAAAGTTCTTCGCGAGGCGCTGGCATGGAGGCTTCCATGATGTTGATGATGTGCTCACGACCTTCTTTGGCCTGTAGCAAAGCTTCAGTCATCAATTCAGCACTGATACCCTCAATTTTGAGGTCCATCTGTATGGCGTTAATTCCATCTTTCGTTCCAGTAACCTTGAAATCCATATCACCGTAGTGATCTTCGTCCCCAAGGATATCAGAAAGTACTGAAAAACGTTTGCCATCACTGATGAGACCCATGGCGATTCCAGCAACAGTCTTCTTGAAGGGAACACCGGCATCCATAAGTGCTAATGATCCACCACAGACACTTGCCATGGAAGAGGAGCCATTTGACTCCAGGATCTCGGATACCAGACGAACCGTATATGGAAAATCTTCTTTCCCGGGCAGGAAAGGTCTGAGACTACGCTCAGCTAAATTTCCATGACCAATTTCACGGCGACCGGTAAATCCAATACGGCCAGTCTCACCCACACTATAGGGTGGGAAATTATAATGAAGATAGAAAGACTTTTTGTAGTCCTGATCGACATTGTCTATGATCTGCTCATCAAGCTTGGTACCCAGTGTTGTGATGACGAGTGCCTGTGTTTCGCCTCTGGTGAACAGGGCTGAGCCATGTACCCGGGGCAAAACACCAACTTCAGCCGTGATCTTGCGGATATCTTTCAATCCACGTCCATCAACACGCTGACCTTCGGCCATGATTCTTTCACGAATATTGGCTTTAAGCCGTTTGTCAAAAACCTCTCCAACCACTTTAAGGTGATCAGGGTAGGTTTCCTCATACTTGGCTACAAGTTCTTCCTTGGCAGCACCACGTGCATCTTGCCGTTCAATTTTAAGTACAATTGAGTTCAACTTCGTAAGGAGTGCTTCATCAATGGCAGAATCAACATCAGCAACGATGGCTGCCTTGGTCTCATCCACTTTCAGTTCACGCTTTACAGGTTTGATCTCATCGATGATACTCTGTTGAAAAGCCACGACTTCTGAAATTGCCTTTTGGGCAAAGACAAGGGCTTCAACCATGACTTCTTCGGAGATCTCATTGGCTTCACCTTCAACCATGACAACATCAGTCGCTGTACCAGTAATGGTAATATCCATTTCTGATTCTTCAATCTGAGCATAGGTTGGGTTCAGGATGAGCTCACCATTGATGCGTCCAACATGAACTGAAGCTACTGGACCATTCCAGGGGATGTCCGAGATGGATAGCGCAAAGGAGGCACCAATAGTACCCAATGAGTCAGCCGTATTCTCACCATCGCTGGAAACCACGGTAATCATAACCTGAGTTTCATTGTTAAAATTGTCAGGGAAAAGCGGACGAATAGGTCTGTCCGTCATGCGAGAGCTGAGAATTTCCTTCTCAGAAGGTCTTGCTTCCCTTTTGAAAAAACCACCAGGAATTTTTCCACCTGCGTATGCTTTTTCTCTATATTCGACCTGCAGTGGAAAAAAGTCCCTGCTATTGTCTTCATGTTTTGATGCAGTAGCTGCAACGAGGACAGTGGTTTCACCATAAATGGCGAGCACGGATCCACCAGCTTGTTTGGCCATACGACCAGTTTCAAGACTAAGCGTGCGACCGCCCAGCATCATTTCTTTTTTAATCAAAATATCTCCAATTCCTATTTACGTATACTAAGCTTTGTAATTAAAGCTTTGTATTCAGCTGCATCACTTTTCTGGATGTAGCGTAGCAGGCGGCGACGTTGCCCAACCATTTTGAGCAAGCCGCGGCGGCTGTGGTGGTCCTTTTTGTAGACTTTCAAATGCTCTGTCAGATTCCTGATCTGAGTCGTGAGAATAGCAACTTGAACACTAGTTGATCCAGTATCATTCTCATTTTCGCCATATTCTTTGACGAGAGCAGCCTTTTCTTCTTTTGTTATTGACATATGTCCTCCTTCAGACATCTCGATAATTTTCGATTATCGCTAAACACGTTTTCTTATCATTTTCTAATTGTATTATTAAATCATCCACACTGGAAAATTTCTTTTCTTCTCTTAATTTTTGCAAAAACTCAAGAATCACTTCCTGGTCATACAGGTCTTCTTGTCCTGCTGGTATATCAAAGAGATTCACTTCAATTGTTATCTCTTCACCATTTTTAAAGGTCGGACGAACCCCAATATTGCACATTCCAAAACTTGAAAACAGATCCGTCTTGACGCGAGCAAGATAAACGCCATTGTTTGGTATCAACTTCTTTTCCTCATGCGGGTCAATATTAGCAGTCGGAAAATTCAGGCTCTGCCCCCTCTCGTCACCATGTACAACCTTACCAAACAATGTATAGGCATGTCCAAGCATGGCATTTGCCAGATCCAGTCGATCCGATTCAATATGGTCGCGAATAAGGGTACTGCTTACGGGTAGATTTTCGTTATTAATCGGCCCAACCACGCTGACATCATATCCACGGACTGCACCACGCTTTTCCAGCCAAACAGCATCCCCTTCACGATTGTGTCCAAAGCGATGATCGTAGCCAACCACAACATGCTTAATTTTGAGTGTATCCTCAAGCACGCTTTGAGCAAATTGATCAGCACTCATATCAGAGAAGCCACGATTAAAGTCGAGGACCAGCAGATAGTCCACCGGTGCATACCTCTGAATGAGATGTGCTCGCTCTTCAATGCCCGTCAATAAACGGATGGGTCGTCGATTGCTGTCCCTTAACAATTCTTGTGGATGTGGGTGAAAAGTGATCACCACGGAGGGCAACTGCTTCGACTGAGCCTCCTGGATACATCTTTTTATCAAAGACTGATGCCCACGGTGAATCCCATCAAAACTTCCAATGGTTGCCACACACCCGCTCAGGTCAGGAAACTGTTCTAAGCTGCGGATGATTTCCATTTTTCAATAAACTCTGGTATGCCCAGGGCATCCTCTATGCGATAATCTCCTATCGCTGTTCTTTTCAATTCTTTTACATGACCCATTGTACCAAGTTTTTGAGCGATATCTTCTGCCAGTACCCGTATATATGTGCCACGCCCACATTCCACTCTAAGATTTATCTGATCCTGGCTCCAGGATTTGAGCTCGATCTTATAAATTGCGACAATTGAGGGTTTTCGGTCTACGACCTTGCCCCTGCGAGCCAATTTGTAAAGCTTTTGTCCATCGATCTTTTTGGCAGAATACATAGGAGGGGTCTGTTCTATTTCTCCATGAAATCCTTGTAGGGCATCTTGAATCATGATCTCGTTCAAGGCTGGCACGGGCATGGTTTCAATAATCGTCCCTGTTCGATCGCCAGTATCCATTTTGTTTCCAAGCAGGATCTCTGCATCGTAGGTCTTGGGCATGTCCATGAATTCATTCTGGCGTTTGGTATTTTTACCTGTTAAAACGATAAGGACCCCAGTGGCAAATGGATCCAACGTACCGGCATGACCCACTTTCTTGATTCTGGTGGTGTATTTGATCTTCCGAACCACATCAAAACTTGTCCAGTCCATGGGCTTATCAATATTAATAATATGCTCATCGGCGATCATAGATCCTTCAGCACTCGATTCATCTTGTCTGCATAGCCCAATGAATCATCAATGAAAAATCTTAATTCAGGGACGTATTTAAGTGGCACTTCCTTGCCCACATGAAAACGGACGCGTCCACTATGTTGTTCTAAGGTCTTGAATGTAAATGCCACATCCTCCTCGCTGCCATAAATGGAGAAATAGACATATGCAATCTTCAGATCGGGGGTCATTTTAGCATTTGTAACTGAAACAAAACCTGGAGTAGTATTCGCCAGATTCAATATGAGATATTCAGCTACTGCTGCCCTGATGGCCTCCGCGACCCGTTTCTGTCTTGCAATGCCCATTTATTTTACTTTATCCGAGGGGTCACTTTTTCTTTGAAGAAGATTCCAGTTTGCGTTTGATAATCTCTTCTGAGTAAAATTCCATGGTATCTCCGACTTTAATCTTGTTAAAGTCTTTGAGTGAAATTCCACATTCATTGCCTTCCATGACCTCTTTCACTTCATCTTTGAAGCGTTTAAGGGCATTTAGTTCACCATTGAATATGATCTCATCCTCTCGAAGCAGTCTGACCTTTGCATTTCGGCGAACCACACCTTCAGTGACCATACAACCAGCGATATTACCAATTTTTGGAATTTTGAAGAGGTCAGTGACTTCTGCCCTACCCAATTCGTTTTCAACCACATCAGGTTCCAACAAGCCTTCAAGAGCCTGGAAAACATCATCAACAGCTGCATAGATGACATCATAGTAGCGAATCTCAACATCATCTGATTTCGCCAGCAATTTGGCATTACTATCTGCTGTCACATTAAATCCAACAATGATGGCATCTGAGGCTGCTGCCAATAGCACATCAGACTCTTTGATCATACCAATACCGCGGTGAATGATTCTCACGGCAACTTCATTGGTTGACATTTTCATAAATGAATCTGCAAGGGCTTCAATGGATCCATCAACATCACCCTTGATCAGGAGCGGCACTTCTTTGACCTTGCCTTCAGAGATCTGCAAGGAAATTTGATCCAGCGTCATATGGCGCATACGTTTGAAGTCTTGTTCTCTTCGCAGGGCGCGTCGTTGGGTACTGACATCCCGGGCTTCTTTATCATTTTTCATGACGATCAGATTATCACCAGCACGGGGGACATCACTAAACCCAAGAATTTCTACAGGCATGGATGGTCCGGCACTTTTGATGCGCTTTCCATGGTCATCTTTTAGCGCTCTAACACGACCAGAGTAATCGCCACAAACAAAGGGATCTCCAATTTTGACGGTTCCTCTGCTGACCAGAACGGTTGCCAGAGCGCCAACTCCCTTATCCAATTTGGATTCAACCACAATTCCACGTGCTTTACCTGAAGGGTTGGCCTTCAGATCCAGGACTTCAGCCTCAAGGGCAACGGTTTCAAGCAATTCATCGACATTGGTTCCCAGCTTGGCGGAGATCTCAACATCGGGGTATTTGCCACCCCAGCTCTCTACCAGCATGTCACGTTCTGAAAGTTCTCTGCGTACCCGCTCAGCATCTGCTCCCTGTACATCCATCTTATTGATGGCAAAAACAATGGGGACACCTGCAGCTTTGGCATGATCGATAGCTTCAATTGTTTGTGGCATCACCGCATCATCTGCTGCAACAATAATGATCACGATATCGGTGACCTGCGCACCACGTGCACGCATGGCAGTAAAAGCCTCATGACCAGGTGTATCAAGAAAAGTAATCAGCTTACCGTCCCCAACAGGAACTGAATAAGCGCCGATGTGCTGGGTGATTCCTCCAGCCTCGCCAGAGATGACATTCGCTTCACGGATATAATCAAGTAAAGAGGTTTTACCATGATCAACATGACCCATGATGGTCACCACGGGAGGACGTGACTTCAGATCTGCCTCATCAACCTCTTCATGGGCGATCTCTTCATCCATTGTTGTGACTGTATTATCTTCAAATACAACAGCTACTTCAAACTCATCAGCCAGGAGCTCGATGGTATCCTTATCAATTCTTTGATTGATGGTTACCATCATACCCATATCCATACACTTGCTGATAATATCAGCAACATCTATTTCAATGAGATCTGCAAAATCATGAACGGACACAAATTCGGATACACGGTAAGCCTCATCCTCATGGGCTTCCTCATGTTTACCATCCCTGCGACGTTTACGCTTTTTGCCAGTATCCAGTGATGTCATGACCTTCTTGATCGAGGCATCAACTTCTTTCTGGTCAAAGGTGCGGCGTTTTTTGGCTGGTTTCCCCTTGCTCTTTTGAGGAGTAGCTTTAACTACGTGCTTAATTTTTCGTTCAATTTTTTTGGCGATAATTTTATCGGTGGTAGTTTCTTCTACTTTTTCATCAGGATCTTCACCAGGACGTAAAATTTTAGGCTTGGCAGCTTTTTTTGCGGACTTCTGCTTTTCAAGCTCTTCACGTGCTTGCTCAGCCTTGGCTTCGTCAAGTTTCCTCTGGGCTTCTTCCTCGATTTTGCGCTTGGCGTTTTCTATAGCTGCTTTACGATCATCTTCGGCTTTCCGCTTGGCATCCTCAATTTCAAGCCGACGCTGGTCTTCAGCGTCACGTCTGGAGCGATCTTCTTCTTCACGAGCTAATTTTTCTTCGTCGGCCTTGCGAATACGCTCTTCTTCTTCAAGGCGGCGTTGTTCTTCAAGAGCACGACGATCAACTTCTTTTTGATCCATTTCGATCTGAAAGAGATCCGATGCAAAGTTCTTAAGAATGAGATTATGTGTCTCTTCATCCACTGGACTCATGTGATTGGTAACATCAAGTCCCTGCTCCTTCAGAAAAGTGACAATCTCACTATGAGAGATGTTTATCTGCTTCGCAATTTGATATATTCGTTTCGGTTTACTCAATCGTTCCTCTTTCCTCATCCCATTTAAGCAGATACACTGTCGGCCTGCATAACCGGAAAAATTTATTCACTGATTCCAGCAGCAAAGTCCTACTTTTTTTCCTCATCATTGTTTTCGTCAACTTCTACGACTTCTTCAATGACTTCAATTTTGACTTCTACTTTTTCCATCAAAGCTGTCATAAAATCATCAAGCGTTTTTTCACCCAGGCCCTTCAGTGCCAGAAGACTTTCCCTACTAGTATTCACGACCTCATTTACAGTATCAATACCATTTTCTGCAAGAATGGTGACCACACGTGTTGGCAATCCCTCAACCTCTTCCAGATAGACTTCCTGCACCACTGGCCCCTCAACTTCGCTACGTGATTTTGCGTCAATTTCAAAACCGGTAACTTTGGAAGCGAGTCGCACATTCTGACCATTCTTTCCAATAGCAATTGAAATATCTTCAGCCTCAAAAAGTGCCAATGCTCTATGATTTTCGTAGTCAATGGTCACTCGATAGGGTTTTGCGGGAGACAGTGCTCTGGTAACCAGAAGCTGGGGTTCGGATGTGTAATTGATGATATCAATTTTTTCACCGTTCAACTCACGAACGATAACTTGAATCCGGCTACCCTTCATTCCTACACAGGCACCCACTGCATCTATCCGCTTATCATGTGATTCAACGATGATCTTCGTACGATCGCCAGGTTCCCGGGAAAGCGTTCTAATATCAATGATCCCATCCTCGATCTCAGGGACTTCATTCTTGAACAATTTGTGCAGAAAACTGGGATCGGCGCGAGAAATAATAATTTCCGGTCCCCGCTTATCTGAGCGGACCTCTTTAATAATTGCGCGGACACTGTCACCACGACGATAGCGTTCACTATAGATCTGCTCTTCACGCGGCATCTTGAGCTCGGCCTTGTCAATATTCACAAAAAGAGCATCCCGTCTGATCTGGTGAATTTCACCGATGACGATCTCACCCACCCGACTTGAATAGTCACGGTAGATCTGATCACGTTCAAATTCTTGAATTTTCTGAGCCATGACGTGGCGGGCAAACGTGATGAGACGACGTCCAAAAGTAGCCGGATCAACAACGTCAATAAAGGGATCGCCAATTTCAAGGTCTGGTGCAATTTCCTGAGCGGTCTTGACATCTACTTCAAAATCAGGATCATCGACAACTTCAACGACTTCCTTTTCCTGGTAGATCTCAATCTCACCCTTATCCATGTTGACGATCACATCAAAGTTGTCAACGTTTCCGTATTTCTTCTGAATCAGAGCTTCAAAGATTTCCTTAATGATATCGGCCAGTTCTTTACGGTCAATATCCTTATCCTTTGCAAGCTGGATAAATGATTCAATGATAATTTTACTGATCAAGGGGTCAATCCTCCTTCTACCATCGCATATTTACTTTGCCATGAATAACATCAACCATTTCCAAAGTTACTTCCTGATCCTTCACTTTCACCGTGAGGGAGTCTGGAGTCGCAGAAATAATTTCGCCATCCAGGGGGTTTTGCATCGCTTCAGAGCGATGTTCAATTTTCATAGAGTGCCCTGCCAATCTATTGAAATGACGGGCCATTTTAACCGGGAAGCTCGCCCCTGGCGAAGTGACTTCAACGGAGACCTGCTCAATATCTAGTCCGGGGAGTATAAGATTATTGTGTATGGATCGATTAATACGAGCCAATTGGTCGATGGTGATACCGGAATCACTGTCACACTTTACAATGAGCTGGTAACCTCCGCGTGATGCATTCATAGTTGCATCAACGAGGAAAATATCCTCAGCGCCTTCAAAGCAATGCTCTATTCCGGCTTTTATTTCTTCATCGGTCCAATTCACTTCGCGTCTTCAATACCTTTACAAATAAACAAAGTGGGTCATTCAACCCACTTTGCGGGCGAAATATATTCGGAGAGAACCCTGTTTGCAAGTTCAATAATTGCAATTATTTCTCCAGCACTTTGCCTTCTAAATATTTCACCTGCTCAAGGAATTTTCCAGTAGGTTTATCTTCCAGAAGCACATTGACAATATCACTGGCTTTGATAACGTTTCCATCAGCCCTAAACGCATAGCCAGCCTGCAATTTTGCATGGTCAGAAACATAATCTATTGAGATCCTGGAAACTTCAAGATACCGGGCAGCAGCATCTTCATAATTCTGCTCTTTCTCGCTGATATACGCCAGCTTCAATTTGCCAGCAATTTGTAACTGCTTGTCAGAGCTACTTGCCAGTGTTTTGAACAAATCCTTAGCTCCAGTAAGATCATCTGCCGCCAGCTTGGCAACAGCCAATTGATAGGTCGCCTGGGAGATGGCATCGTTGCCACTATATTCATCAACAACACTTTCCAATTCGGCCAGCACATTATCATCTACACCACCAAGCGCTGCCAGCGTGGTTTTTGTACTGGCTAACATTGCTTCGTTGCGAGTTGATTCCACACTATTCATCCAGCCCCAACCAAGCACCAGGACAGCTAACACAACAATGACCGCTGTCATGATTTGCTTGCTGTTTTCCTCATAGAATTCTTTCCCCTTTTCGAGAGAATCCAGTAAGGGGTCATGTTTCAATTCTTTTTTTGTCAATTTCTTCTTCGGTGTCAACATTGGATATCATATCCCTTCAAATTACTATTCTCAAAAATGCACCCCGGCTCAAGCCCCATGGGTTTATTACGTACCCCTGAGGTGATTCGAACACCTGACCTACGCTTTAGGAAAGCGTTGCTCTATCCTGCTGAGCTACAGGGGCATCATGGTTTAAAAAAGCACGGCAATATAAACGAGCATACTAGGGCACAAAAGGGATTTACTGGGGATATGAAAAGAGTTGGTAATCGAGTAGGAGGATAGGGATTAATTCCCTATCCGTCCTCTCACACCACCCT
>CAZVSF010000019.1:0-22198 GCA_964630195.1 uncultured Lentisphaeria bacterium | reverse complement strand
CGTTTGAATAAGTATACCAATGTGTTGCTCAATATTTCAATCCATGGTGAGCAGTGTTAAATATAACTACGACCCACATTGCGGTAGTTGTAGCCAAATTCTTTTAATTGTTCTACACTCAGGATATTTCGAGCATCAACAATGTTGGGAGCTCTGAGATGATTCTTCAATTCCCTTAACCCCAACCCCCTCAATTCATTCCAGGGAGTCAGGATGATCACCAGATCAGCATCCTGAACTGTATCAATAACACTATCTCTTATATCTAATTCGGGGAGGAAGAACTTCTTCATATTCTCAGAAGCTATGGGGTCATAAGCCCTTACTTGAGCCCCGGCAGCTTCCAATCCTTGAATGATCTCAAGTGCCGGTGTATCCCGGACATCATCGGTATTCGCCTTAAAGGCAAGACCCAGGACAGCCACTGTTTTATCAGCTAATTCTGGAAGCAACTCTCTGGCTTTGTCCAGAATCACATTTCGCTGTGCCTTATTGGCTGAGATGGCTGCTTTTACAACCTGAAAATCAACACCCTGCTGCTCACCGGTATAGACCAGAGCTTCCGTATCCTTGGGGAAACAACTCCCCCCATATCCTGGTCCCGGATGGAGGAACTTTGGACTGATACGACCATCCAGACCCATGGCCCGGGCAATGGTGTGGACATCAGCACCCACCTTGTCAGCAAGATTCGCCATCTCATTGATAAACGAGATCTTGACCGCCAGAAAAGCATTTGAAGCATACTTGATCATCTCTGAAGAAGGGACATTGGTGATCACCATCGGTGTTTCATTGATGAACAGGGAGCGATAGACTGCTTTCATCACCTCAGCAGCACGCTCATTGCTCACACCCAGCACTACCCTATCAGGAATCAGGAAATCTTTCACCGCAGAGCCTTCTCTTAAAAACTCAGGGTTGGAAACCACATCAAATTCAAAATCAGTTGCTTTCTCTCTTGAGATAAGGGCTTCCAGGCGAGCTCCCGTCCCGACTGGCACCGTAGACTTCGTACAGACGATCTTATAGCCATTCAGATTCTTGGCGATCGTGGTAGCCACTGCTTCCACGGCTTTGAGGTCTGCTTCTCCATTGGCTCCCATGGGAGTCCCCACCGCAATGAAGATGACTTCAGAGTTTTTGACCGATGTTTCCACATCTGCGCTGAAACTTAATCTTCCCGCCTTGACGTTGCGATCCACCAGTTCTTTTAAGCCTGGCTCATAGATGGGGATCCCGCCCTCATTGAGCATATCTATCTTAGATTTGTCAATATCAGCACAAATGACTGAATTACCAAAATCAGCCATCCCGGCCCCACTGACCAGACCTACATATCCTGTCCCAATTACACAAATATTTCGCATTAAATCCCCAAAAATGTTAAGTCACAAAAAAGCACGGCAATATAGACGCGTTGCCCGCGAGCAAAAAGTCAAATCCCTATAATAGACCCCTTCGACGTCTCCAGATCCATTCAAATGTGAAGAGGATCAACAGGATGGAAAAGAGATAAATTGAGTGCACTCCCTTGAACTGGAAAGAAGACTCCCTTTGGACCATTTTGATCGGAATTTCTGGTAACTCATCCTCTCCCAATTGAATAATTTTTCCCCCACTACGAGATGCCAGGCGGGATAGAAACACCTTATTTACCCCCCGACTCTGGTCTTCTCCATTAAAGCTCATCAACTCAATCCTACTCGTATCTCTCCCCCATAGTTCCCCAAAGCGATATGCTTCAGCAATGATATACTGATTCCCAGGGGTTTTTGTATTGAGTTGTGCCTGGTACAGACCCCAATCATTTCTGGTGAGATTTAAAGCCGTTTTTGTCCCAGACCCATCCTCCTGCCAGACCCTCAACTCAGCAGTTTGAATCCTGCGATTATCAATATCCCTGATGCTGATATCAGCGACAATGTACGACCCTGTGGTTGCTGTTTGAACCGGAATATCAATTGTAACAGGTTCGAATTCAGCTATTTCCTGCAGGTAAGTGATGAGGTACTCCCACAATTTTTCAAATGAACTTTTTGATTGAGGATGAAAAAACCATCTCCAATAGCCACGTCCTTCGAATACAGCCAGCGGTGGATTGTTTTTTAAGCTAAGGGCGGACCTTGCCAGGCTACCATTACCCACCTTTAGTAGCTCACCCCCCCCGACATTCAAGTCATTTGTTGACATTTCCAGCGGGGCGTAATTTATAAGGTCGCCGGGGGGATAAGCTCGTCCCAGCAGACCCAGATAAAAGGGGTGATCAGCAGCCCGCTCACTCCAAAAACTTGTTTGTACTAATGAAATGCTGTTGGATTGCCCTTGATCAAGACCAAGCCAATCTCTCCATCCAGCATAGAGTGGCTCCTCACCGGAATAGAATAATACAGTGGGGATGTTTAAGTTTTCGGTAGAACCTGGAAAGTTCTTTTTATAATCCAGAAATACCTTTTTGCCAGGTGAGTTGAGAATCAACAGATCAATTCCTCCTGCAAAGGTGCTTAGTTCTGCATTCATGTCAGCTGTTTTGGTACCCAATATGACCTGCAGCTGATACGTAGAATCCACAAAGCTCCGAACTAAAAATTTATGCAAATCATTGACTCTCTCGCTAATTATCAACACAGATGTTTTTGATTTAGCCTGTTCTACTTCCAGAATTTTTTCGTCAGAATGACTGTCATTTTCAGTCGCTAATTTCACCTTCAATTTCATGTTGGATGAATTTCCCAGGTGCATCTGGGTTCCTATGTCTTGAAATGCCTGGTTTATCTGGAAGATCTCTTCACTTAGCAATTGATTTGATTCAGTTCTTATTTCTAGTCGAGCACGCCGCCCCACCAGCCCATCCTGAATCATTTTTCCATGAATCATTATGGATCCCTGGTCTGTTTCGTCACTGTAGTAATTCAAATTAGCCAATTTTAATGATTCATTGGATTTGGGCTGAAGTGGATATACAACATTCATCTCAATATTTTTTGACCACTCCAGGTCTAATGGGGATCGACCCCCATTTAAATGACCATCTGTGATCAGGAAGAGTGAACTATATATGTTTTCAAGGTTGGATGCATTTGCCAGTTGTGGCTTCCATTCAAATACACTTGATTTTTTCGCGAAACCTAAATTATTTAAGCTCAGTCTTTCACCATCCATGGACCAGATATCGACATCATGCGTCGATTCAAGCTTATCAACGACCCGGGCAATAGATGCCTGAAGCTCTGAGACACCTCCTTCCCATGCTTTTTTCATACTGCTGGATTGATCAACCACAATCGCAACCCTTTTTGGGATTGAATAGGCTCGTGTAAGAGAGATCTCAGGTGAGAATATCAACAGGAGGAGGATCATCAGAGCTGTCATTCTGGTGAAAGGAATCAACCAGCTCTGCAGCGTGTCCATCAGAGTCTGTTTATTCCCACGCGGTTTATTCATGAGGAAAATAAAGCTACTACCCAGTATTAGAATACTGAGAAATAACAAACCATTACCGTTAAAATCGGCTTCCATGGAGAATCCGAATGGCAGGTTCATTTAACCGCCAAAGCTGAGTTTTAAATTGGGCACGGCTGCAATATCAAGTGGATCTGGACCTTTTGCATGACCCTTCCAGAATCCCATATAGGCAATCATAGCTGCATTATCCGTACAATACCGCATATCTGGTTGGTAAAGTACCTTGCCTTGAGACCGGGCCAGTCCCTCCATTTTCTCTCGTAACCTGGAATTCGCAGCAACTCCACCAGCCAGGACAATTCTATCATGCCCCAGATCGCTGGCAGCCTGCATCGTTTGACTGGACAGAGCATCCACTACAGCTTCTTGGAAACTTGCGGCAATATCAGCGAGATGACTTTTGATAAATCCTGGTTTCTGTTTGGATATATACTGAAGGACATTGGTCTTTAAACCGGAGAAAGAGAAATCATAGCTCTGGTTGAATGAGCTCCTGGGAAAATGATGAAATTTCGGGTCCCCATTTTTGCTTAGTTTATCAATGAGTGGTCCGCCCGGATAACCGATGCCCAATAACCTGGCTACCTTGTCAAAAGCCTCTCCAGCCGCATCATCCCGGGTCTGTCCGATCAATTTGTAATCTCTGGGACTCTCCACATGAATCAGCTGAGTATGACCGCCAGACACCAACAAACACAGGAAAGGTATTGGTAGTTTTTCTTCACCGATAAAATTTGCGAAAATGTGGCCTTCGATATGGTTGATACCATATAGTGGTATGTCCATTCCAAGCGCAAGACCCTTGGCATAACTCAATCCTACCAGTAAAGATCCAGCAAGACCAGGTCCCTGTGTTACGGCAATTCCATCAATATCATCCAGTGACATATTGGCCTGTTCGAGCACACCTCTGATTACGGGACCTAAAAGTTTATTGTGCTCGCGGGATGCATATTCGGGAACGACCCCACCATAGCTGGTATGGACCAGCTGTGTTGCCGTAATATGGTGAATCATTTCTGGTCCACGAAAGACAGCCGCGGCTGTCTCGTCACAGGAGGTCTCTATGCCCAGAATAACACGTTCCTGCATCTATTTCTGTACAATTTCTATTTTATCTGGAATAAATCTATTTATTCGTTTCACACCCATGGGAAGTGTCGCCTCAGGTACATACATCTGCTCATTTTGATTCCAGTTTGCCCCATAATCAAAGCTTACAACGAAATCCTCAGGCTTAAGTTCCAGCAGCCTATCAAGACCCCCTTCAGCCTCAAGTCCAATGAACTGGGGTATGACAGAGACCTCAACATTGCGCGGGACATTATCCAGCCTGACAGGAATATTGAAATATTCAACTGCTCCGATACTCTGTATATCTGCACTTAATCTCACGACATTTGTTTCTAAGCTAAATATTTGAGTCGGCTCGATGGATATGGGTAATGAAACAGAAACATCGGCGTTTACATCTGAAACAAAATATGGTGGCACCGTAATGCTGGTTAATTCATTGAGCAAAGATACGGGGCCGTGGACCAAAACTTTGGTCGGTTCGACATGGATATCTCCTACAAGCATATATCCCAATGCAGGAATAATTTCGGCTTTGACATTAACATTCAATTCCTTTTCGTCCATATGTTCAACACTCACCCAGATGGACTCTGGTGTAACGATATTCAGGAGGTCCAACTTATAATCCCTGGGTATGATTAATCTATCGGGATGTTCATTATAATAATCATTCAAATAATAGACTTGAGTGCTCTTGGTTTTGGTCAGATCAAGAACCAGGCCAGTCTCAGAAAGAGGCATGGTCATGCTTGCCCAGAGCAGGGTATGACCCTTCCCTCTGAATCGGGCAGTTACAAGCTTTGGTATTTCATTGTTGAGGGCTTTCTCCTCAGAGAGCCCATCAATCCTGAGAGGGATGTCAAGATCGAAATAATATTCTATGTCAGTAACAACATAGAACCATAAGAGAATCGCCAGGATTATCGATCCTAATTTTATTTGTACATCAGTTGTGAATATCTTCTTCAGCATTCTTTTAATATAAATTTAAAGCCCTCAGGCACAAAGCCTTCCACCGAACCCGATCGATTCATTTCAAACCACAGATTGGCGAAACAAGAAAGGCGATGTATCTGATAAACTAGATAAACATCGCCTTTATATGTCAAGTCGGGGCAGCTTTACTATCCCGATAAGATTGGATAGGAGTGCTTACTCTTTCTCCGCCTCATCTGAAGATTCTGTCTCAGCTTCGGGGGCTTCAGGAGTCTCCTCTACTTCTTCGACTTTCTTTTTCTTGGGAGCAGCTTTTTTCTTGGCTGGCTTCTTCTCTGCCTCAGCTTTGGGGGCTACTGGAGCCTCCTCTACCTCTTCGACTTCTTCTTTCTTTTGCTTGGGAGCAGCCTTTTTCTTGGCTGGCTTTTCCTCAGCAGGTTTTTCTTCGGCATCCCGGATTTTGCTCAGAATTGCTTCTGGGATTTCCAACTTATCGCTTACTTCATCTTGACCGCGGATGAATTCATCGATATCGTTGCGCTCTTTGTCCTTGATGGCTGATTCATGACTGACAAGCACTTTCTTCTCAGTTGCATCAACTTCAACAACCTTCACTTCAACTTCAGCATCTACTTCAAATTGATCCAGAATTTCTTTGCGTTCCTTCTTTCGAAAGTTGCCCAAAGAAATGATCCCTTCAACATCAGTATCGGGGAAGCTCAGGATGACACCCTTCTCCAGAAGTTTGATAACAGTACCTTTGTGAGTGGTATTCACTGCGAAACGGTCCTTCAACACAGGCCAGGGATTTTCCTGGGCCTGTTTGATCCCGAGGGAGATCTTGCGTTCACTTTGAGATATATCAAGGATTTTCACCATGATCTTATCGCCACGATTCACAATCTCCTTTGGATGACGAACCTTGCTTGTCCAGGACAGATCAGAGATATGTACCAAGCCATCAATACCTTCTTCCAGCTCAATAAATGCACCAAACTGGGCCAGGTTACGAACAGTACCTTCATGTACGGAGCCCACGAGATACTTCTCCTCAATGGTCGTCCATGGATCCGGTTGCAGTTGTTTTACACCCAGGGATATTTTGTGGTTTTCAGCATCCACAGATAGCACGATTGCATCAATCTCATCACCAACACTAAATACATCTGATGGATGTTTGATGTGCTGTGTCCATGAAATTTCTGAGATGTGTACCAATCCCTCAACACCGGCGGTCAATTCAACAAAAGCACCATAATTTGCCAGGCTTACGACTTTACCATTAACAGTAGTTCCTTCCGGATACTTAGCAACAACACTTTCCCAAGGATGGGGTTTGAGCTGTTTGAGACCCAGAGATACTCTCTGTTTGGTGGTATCATAGTCGATGACCTTAACCATGATGTCCTCATCAAGACTGACAACTTCGGAAGGATGATTAACACGACCCCATGAGAGATCTGTGATATGAAGTAAACCATCAATTCCACCAAGGTCGACAAACACACCAAAATCAGTGATATTCTTGATGCGACCTTCAAGAATCTGTCCAACTTCAATTTCATCAAGAAGTTTACCACGTTGTTCCTTGAGACTTTCCTCAAGCAATTCCTTGCGGGAAACAACAATATTTTTACGGAATTCATTAACCTTAACGATTTTGAATTCGAAAGATTTTCCAACATATGCGTCGAAATCCCTGATGGGTCTTACATCCAACTGTGATCCTGGCAGGAATGCATCCACACCTAGAATGTTTACGACCATACCGCCCTTAATGCGGCGGGAAATGGTACCTTCAACAGTTTCAGCATCAGCGTATTTCTGTTTTACATTATTCCAGACACCCATGAATTCTGCTTTACGTTTAGAAAGCACGGCCTGGCCAAGCTTGTCCTCAATGCGCTCTAAAAAGAGCTCAATCGTCTCACCGATTTCCGGTGGATCGCCATCGAATTCGTGGCGGGGGACAAGCCCTTCAGATTTGAAACCAAAATCCACCATCACTTCTTTGTCACTTACTGAAATAATACGAGCTTTGACCAACGATTGCTGATCTAAATCAATAACTGCATGATCCAGCAATTCTTGATAAGCGATGGATTCTTTGCTGGTAACTGCCTGATCTTCAGGTAATTCACCTTGCTTGAGCGTTTTGATCTCAGCAAACAGGTCGTTCATAAGGGAGCGTTTCCCCTGTGAAACGTCGGGACCATCTGATGGAGCTGATTCTTCAGCGATCTCGGGCTCAGGAGCTTCTTCTTCAACAGTTTCTGCAGTTGCTTCAGGGGCAGACTCTTCAACAGTCTCCTCGACTTTTGCTTCTTCTGCGGGTGCTTCTTCGGATGCCTCTTCAACAGCAGCTTCAGGTGCTGCTGCTTCCTCTTTTGCTTCTGCAGGCTCTTCAGCTACTTCAGCATCAGCAACTTCTGGCGCTGCCTCTTCTTTTACTTCTTCAGTGGCAGTTTCTTCAACTGCTACCTCAGGGGTTTCCTCGGCGGGCGTCATCTCGACGGCGTCTTGGGGTTCCGCGGATACTTCAGCTGTTTCTTCCGTTGCTTCTTTAGCAACATCTTCTTTTACTTCTTCAGCCTTTGCATCCATGTCTTGTTTCTTGGTCATTAAGTTTCCTCCATTTGACTTCTCTGTCTCCACCCTGGAGACAATAAATTCTATCTGATCATCGATACTTAACTCAGTTGTATCGAGAGTGATTGCATCTTCGGCAGCTTTCATAGGTGCCAACTTGCGTTTGGCATTATGCTCATCTCGTTCGAGGATGTCTTTTTCTAATTCTTCAATTGATTTATCAATACCCTGTTGAGCAAAATCCTTTTGCCTGCGCAACGCTCGCACTCGGGCATCTGCTATCATATATATCTTGATATCAGCATTTGGGAACACAATGGTTCCAATATCGCGACCTTCAAGGACAACATCATGGGCTTTTGCAACGTCTCTCTGCACGCCCAACAAGCGCTTCCTAACACCGGCAATGGCACTCACATCTGCCACCAGTGCAGTTACCTCTGGCGATCGGATCTCTTCACCCAGGTGAACACCGTCTAAAAATATTTCCTGATCATCACCACTGAAGCTTACCTTCAGGTCAAGGCTATCCAATAACTGCTGCAATTCATCGGTTTTTGATAAATCTATATTTTCTTTGATTATTTTTAAAGTGACAGCCCGGTACATGGCGCCAGTATCAATGTGTCTGAAATTTAATTTCTGGGCAACACCATGAGCGGTTGAACTCTTCCCGGATGCGGCGGGGCCGTCGATTGCAATAATCATTTCAAAAAGCTGCTTTAATCAATATTATTTTATCTTCTACGTTCAAAGCGGCGCAATATAGACGACCAATTATGCCAACACAACCCAGAATAAGTAAGCTAAATGATTGAATTTTATTAAAGGGAAGTGGCAGAAATTACTTAATTCGATAGCCCTTGTCTTCGTATTGAAGCACCCAATTCACTATGATACCAATATCCATACGGCTGGTTGCACCCAGGAAACGTCGATTCCTGAAGTAATAAGACGAATAATCCTGCTTAGTCTCCTTCCCCATATCCTTGTCTAGAGCAGTTAGCCTCTCCTGCCAGCGGAGAATATTCGAAGTCCTAAGATCCAGCCAACCCCCACTGGTCCATTTCTCAATATTCTCGGCTGTGATATCCAGCACGGTACGACCTTCAAAAGTGGGTTCAGACATATCTGGACCACGCAGATAGGTGACACCGTCCTTTAGGAGAATTGGTGTCCCTACCGAGAGAATTGTTGAGCGCAATTCCTTGTTGCCAAGAATTTCTGATTCCATTTCACTGGCCAGGCCATCCGGATCTGCATTTAATACTTCCCTAATATTACCTTTTAAACGTTTGAGTATATAAACTTCATATAGAAGTTTGGTCAAACGGGGCGGTCCCAGGAGCTCAAATGCCACACTATCTTTACCTGTTTCCTCCTCCAGGGCATCCATCTTCTCCAGGGCATCCTTGCGAATGAGTCCGGCACGATATGAAGGAGACAGGACAGAAGCGTCAAGACTTGAAATGATATCATTCCCCGTATTGCCACCTTTAATTTCAAGTAGCGTCAAATCAGCAATTTCTTCTGGAGTCACAAACTCCATTTGACCTTCCCCGGTAAGCACAGAGAATTCCCCGGCCGAAAAATACCCATTTTCCCCAGCGTCTATGTATACGGATTCAAGATATTCATCCCCCAATCTATCCCAGGTTGATTCCGGAGTTTTAACCAGAGAATCTCCCAAAACAGTATTATCTCCAGGTAGGGAGTCATAAAGGGGGATGTGACTCCCCCGTCGCACGACCTTGCCATATCCGATTTTTTTCCATGCAATGGCAGCTGTGGGCTTGATTTCCTTGACAATGGGGGCATGCGGCGTTCGCCCGAGCAGCCAAAGCAACATGGTATGTGCACCAGCCAATGAAGATTTACTCATGAGCATTTTTGAAGGTTTATCTTCAGAATGCGTATAGGGAATATTAAAACCCATTCCTCCAGTCCCGCTGGTCCCGACTTTCAGATAGAGCAGGGTCTCAGCCTGGCGCATACTCTCAATGAGAATCTGCACATGACGTATGAGTTGCGGTATGTACAGGGTCGAGATGATTCTCTCTACTGTCTCAATCAGCTTATTGTTATCCTGTTTGCCTTTGCGTATTTCATTTATTTCGGCTCTAAGTTCTGCAACGATCTGATACACATTCTGATAGGCAAATGCGGTGGCAGTGTTGATACAATCAATGAGAATTTGAGGTTTGTGCAGCTCCATTATCTGGTACAATTTTGAGCTGTTTATGATGTCCGGACCGAGGTCATCATAAATATCATGTATCATTAGTTCGACCTGGTCAACATTTGAATAAATATCTGCCTTGGAGAGATTGGAGAGGTCATTTCGAACAAACAGATCACCATGCACTGAGATGATCCTGGTCCCATTGTTCAGTGGATGATTTTCCAATATGGATTTAATTTCAGCGGCTTCATTTTCTCTCAGGGATGTCACGATCATTTCCGATGGCTGTTCTTCCAGCAACTGTTTTGCTATGGCCTGACCAACCAGTCCCCAACCCCCAAATATTAATACTTTTTTTCCCTTAATGTCCATGTGCTAATTCCTTCAATTTTGCGATCTCTGCAGCTGATAATTCCCTGTGTTTCCCCAGGGGGATATCATCTACCCTTAAAAATGCAAATTGCTCTCTATGGAGTTTCACCACCTTATGTCCCAGAGCCATAAAAATTCTTTTAATTTCGCGCTTGCGACCCTCTCTCAGGATGAGTCTAATTTCAGTAAATCTTTCGAAATAGTTGTAATCGAGAACCTCTGCGATTGCTGGAGTTTTAGCTTCAATATTTATGCCAAGTGGTAGGCGATCAAGGTCGTCAGCACTTACCTGACCCAAAACTCTCACAAGATAGGTCTTTGGAATTTGAAATTTGGGATGGGTGAGACTATAGGCTAAATCGCCATCGTTGGTCAGAATTATCGCACCTGTGGTATCGTAGTCTAATCTACCCACGGGATAAATGCGGTCAGGTGAAGGTACCAAATCTATTATTGTGACACGTCCATAGGGGTCATTGGTTGTGGTTATGACCTGGGCGGGCTTATTCAAGAGATAATAGTGATAGCTCTCTCCCAGGGTAATTTTCTTACCCTGGAATTCAACCATATCTGATTCGGGATTGATTTTGACTGCCGGGTTCTTTTCAATTTCCCCATTGACGCTTACCAGGCCTTTTTGTATGAGGTCATCACAGACCCTTCGCGAGCCTAATCCCGCCATCGCCAGATAGCGATTAAATCTTATCTGGTCACCAGATTTTTCAGTTATTTCACTCAAGATTTTTGTTTTGACCCCAGGAAATATGTTAACCGGTTACACCAGTTCGTCTTCATCCTCGGCTAAAATATCCTCCACTTCTCTGAGTCGAGGCAGATCTTTCACAGACTTTAATCCGAAATATTGCAAAAATTCTGTACTGGTGCGATAAAGCAGAGCGCGACCTGGACCGTCCTCTCTACCCCTTATTTCCAATAGCTTTCTATCCAGGAGCGTCCGTAATGATGAATCTGAACTTACACCGCGAATAGCTTCAATATCATTGCGGGTAACTGGTTGCTTATAGCTCACTATTGCCAGCGTCTCAAGGGCTGCCTGGGAGAGTCTCAATTTCCCGGATTTAGAAAATAGTCCTTTTATATAAGGTTCAAATTCGGCTCTGGTCACAATCTGATATCCACCTGCTACTTCCTTTATAAAAAAGGATCTATCCGTTTTCTCGTAATCTGCCGAGAGGGATTCAATGACCTCATGTAGTGGCATCTTCGTCCCCCCTGCTCCCATACATGCTTGAAATCTTGCTTCGGTTAAAGGTTCTGGGGATGCGATCAGTAAAGCTTCAACGATCTGTTTTATTTCATTCATTATCAAAACTGCCACCTCGGGATATAAGCAAATCATCAAATAATTTGGATTGTTTCACCATGACCTGTCGATTTCTCAACATTTCCAGAATAGCGAGGAAAGTGACGACAAGCACAAGACGCGAGCTAAATTTCTCAAGCAAACTGGCGAAACTCACTTTCGCATTCGCCCTGAGCAAGCCATTTAAAAATCCAACTTGCTCACTTAGGGTAACTTCCTCAACAGCCACTGAGTGAGTGACTGGTTCCTCGTAGTTCTTAATGAGATATTGGAATGTGAGCATAATATCATACAATTTGACATCCTCAAGAATTGCGGTATGATCATCCTGCGCAGGGGTCCAGGCCGCAGGAATATTGTAAAAATGTGGTCTCTCAGATCGTTCCATTTCTGAAAAGGCCGTCGTCGCTTCCTTATAGCGCTTGTATTCAAGCAACATATTCATGAGTTCGGTCCGTGGATCTTCCACTTCTTCATCGCCATCAGCCTCAACGGGTAGCAACATACGCGCTTTAATTTTCATCAGTGTGGCAGCCATGAGTACAAAATCACCGGCTGAATGAAGTTGCAACTCTTTAGCAAGTTCTACATATCCGAGAAAATCTCTGGTGATCTGGGCAATGGGAATATCATATATATTTAACTCATCTTTTTTTATCAAAAAGAGCAGCAGATCCAGAGGACCTTCAAACATTTCAAGATCAATGCGGTGATTTTGGTTTTTCATCATGGACGTCCGGCTGGCACAAATCCTAATTTTCGGTATACTTTGGAGATGGTTTTCGAAGCCATATATCTTGCCCGGTTAGCGCCATCATCCAGAATCCCACTTAGATAACCTTTATCATTCATAATTTGAGTATAGCGCTGTTGAAATGGTTCTAGAAATGCCACGAGAGAATCAGCCAATTCGCCTTTGAAGTCACTATATCCCTGTCCTTCAAAGCGCGCCACTACCTGAGCAGTAGTCATATCATTTAATACAGAAAATATGGTTATCAAATTTCCGATCCCTGGTTTTCCCAGGGACTTTAAGGTGATCTCACTGGATGAATCAGTGACTGCACGTTTAATCTTGCGTCTTAGAACATCGGGTGGATCCAGTAAAGCTATATAATTATTTTCATTATCATCTGATTTGGACATCTTTTTTTGGGCATCCTGCAGACTCATAATACGGGCACCAGCTTCTGGAATAAATGGTTCTGGCACCTTAAAAGTAGGACTGTATGTGTTATTGAATCTATTGGCAATGTCCCTGGTGAGTTCAAGATGCTGCTTTTGATCCGCGCCAACAGGTACAAGATCTGTCTGGTATAAAAGAATATCAGCAGCCATTAAAGTCGGATAGGCGTACAAGCCAGCGTTGATATTGTCCTCATGGCGCTTGGATTTATCCTTAAACTGGGTCATTCTGTTCAGTTCACCCATGTAGGTGAAGCAATTCAAGACCCAGGCAAGTTCTGCGTGTTGAGGTACGTGGGATTGCATAAAAATTATGTTTTCGTTGGGATCAATACCCGCCGCCAGATATTGGGCAGCAAAGGATAAACATCGATTCCGCAGATCTGCGGGTTTCTGTCTCACCGTGATGGCGTGCATATCCACAACCATAAATATGCCGAGATAGTCTTGTTGCAATTGGACCCAATTACGCATGGCTCCAACGTAGTTCCCCAAAGCCAAATGACCTGAGGGTTGAATCCCGGATAACAGGATTGGCTTTGTATCTTTCTTCATTTCACTCATCATTCAAATATCTTTTATGTTATAAGACCCGCATCGTTTTGGTAAATATTTTTGCATACTTCTCGAGATAGAGATCTGAATGCTCGGGATTCAGACTATTCAGCTTTACATAACCCGAGGCGTGAATAAAGTCACCATCTCCCAGTGACATTGCCACATGGGTAATTCTGTCATCCCGCTCAGCAAAGAAGATCAAATCAGCCACTTCCCAATTGGAAAAGTTGTCGTCAACATTTTGACCTATTTCAGCTTGAAGGTAAGCATCTCTCGGGAGCTTTAAGCCGTTCAGTCCAAATGTGGTTTGAATAAATCCTGAACAATCAAAGCCCTTTGGTGAGCGCCCACCCCAAAAATATTGGATACCCTGGAAACTGAATGCAGTTTGGACCAGAGCCTCAATATCCACTGTTGAAACGAGCGAGCGGGGATGATTCTCAATCCAACCCCTGTTCCCATCCGGGAGAAGTATCTGAACCCAGCCATCTTCCTGACCTATCAAAGGGAGTTTTGAGAGTATGGTAATATCACGTATCGTATTTGCCTGTTTTTCAGGATTCTCAAATATTCTCGAGATCTGCTCTCCATGATGATAGAAATTGTGATCCTCCCATGAGTCCGGTTTCGCCTCGACAAAAAAACGACCTACCCAACCCTCATACCCATCTTCTTGCTGCACACGAAGCCAGTCACCTTTGTCTTCCAAAACTTTTAGTGTCTCACCGAGATGGGTTTGGGAAACTGTTTCAGATTTAAAAGTGGCATCCCTGTAGACAAAAGCAATACTCACATTTGTTAACATCTGTATGGCCAATGTGCCCTCCTTTGCGAGGCGGAATTTAATCGTTGATCACGGTGAAACAAGGGTTGCTCAAATCGAGTGAATTTATCGTTCCTAAAGTGACCCCAGGGCAAAAAATATTGTTTGCCCACCACTGGGCTTTACAGTAAATAGTCGCTATGTTTGATGAAACATGGCAATGCTTTCAACGAAATCCCACCTCTCCATTCTGAGATGTAAATCTGGTTAATATGGACCCAATCGCCTTTTCCGCTGCTAAAAATCGTTTACTCCAGGAAATCCAAAGCACAATTGCGGGGACACCCCGCGATAACCAGCCAAGAATGTTGCGCTGCAAAGTTGAAGTGGAAAATGTCGCTGCCATGCAATGGTTAGCCTGTCAATCCATTCCTATCAAAACCTATTGGGCCAATAGAAACCAGGAATTCAAAATGGCCGGAGTTGGTATTGCGCATGAGATATCGGGGCAGGAAACGCCTGAGCTTAAATACCTTTTCAGCCAATTAAGGCAATATCTCAACCCAGACTATCCAGAACTGCGCTACTATGGCGGTTTTCAATTTAACCGCGGAAGCAAACCCTCTCAGGAATGGAAAAGTTTTGGGGCATATCGATTCGTTATTCCCCAATTCGAGTTGCATAGATCCCATGAAGGTACCTTCCTGGTTTGCAACTTTTTGCATAATGGAAATGCCGATTCACCCTCTGACGCACTTCTCCAGCAACTCGATGAAGTTCAGTTCGAAATAACTTTGAGCGATTGGGAAGAACGGACCATCCTACATCGCAGGGATATCCCTGACCGGGCGGAATGGCATGCTATCCTGGGCACTGCTCTGGAAGAGATGGAGGCTGGAATATATGAGAAGGTCGTTCTTGCACGAAAAGCAACCCTCACCTTTAACGATCCCGTTGATCCGGTTGCATACTTACTCCGCTTAAGAAGGATGACTGAAGAAACATTTAATTTCTACTTTCAAGCTGATGACAGGCATGCCTTTTTAGGCGCGACCCCTGAAAGATTATTTAAACGGCAGGGCCGCACAATACTTACAGAAGCCATCGCTGGAACACGCCCAAGGGGCTTAACAACCCGCGATGATGAGCGCTATTCCAGAGCACTCCTGAATTCTGAGAAGGAATTGCGGGAGCATAGTATTGTTGTCGATATGATTGCCAGCGTTCTAAGCAAGTATTGCCAGGAATTGGAGGTGGATGAGGAAGTCCAGATCACTCGACTTTCTCACGTACAACATTTATGTAAGCACTTCAAGGGTGAGTTGGATGAGGTCACCAGCGATGCAGACCTGGTTGACGCGCTGCACCCTACCCCTGCCATGGGAGGTTTTCCCACTGAGCTGGCATTGGAGGCAATTGAAGATCTGGAGCCTTTTAATCGGGGTTGGTATGCCGCTCCCATAGGTTTTGTCGGTCACGATCATACAGAGTTTGTGGTCGGTATCCGCTCTGCTTTGATCGAAAGAGAGCGAGTTTCGCTATACTCAGGCGCAGGAATCGTACTCGGTTCGGACCCTGCTGAAGAATGGCAGGAAATTGAAGATAAGATCAGCAAATTTTTAAAAGCACTGGATCTTTAGACACAGCTTAGTCCACGCTTTTGTCCCTTTATAAAAAGTCCATCCTCATTAGATTCTTCGCAATGAGATCAATTCACCATAAATGCCAAATTCGATTCGCATCCCCATGATAAATAATCTTCTGGTAAGCGAATTAATTGTTGAGAAACTCGTACACCTGGGCATAAGCAGTTTTGTTATTTCACCCGGATCAAGATCCACGCCACTTACCATAGCAATTGCCAGGCACGCAGAGGCAAAATCAATTATCCATTATGATGAAAGAGGTGCAGCATACTTTGCATTGGGTGCTGCACGGGCAAGTGGCCTGCCAGCGGTTCTGGTCTGTACCTCAGGGACTGCAGTTGCCAACTATTTCCCGGCGATTGTAGAAGCTTCCATGGACAACGTCCCCTTGATAGTACTTACGGCGGATCGTCCGCCAGAGCTTATCGATGTTGGTGCCAATCAGGCCATCTTCCAGGAGGATATTTTTGGGATTTATCCGAGACTCGCCTGCAATCTGGCCCCGACCACATCAGAAACCTCCCTCTCGGAGATATCACTCCTGATAGATCAAATGTATCACGGTAGTGTCGAAAATCGTCCAGGTCCTGTCCACTTGAACTGTCAATTCAGAGAACCCCTTCTGCCAGTTGGATCAGAGTCTCAGGACAGCCTATCTTCGGTCATGGAAAAAGAAGATCCATCAACCAGCCACCCAAATTCAACCCCTGCAGAGAAAAATATCCTCAGGGATCAAATCCAACAAATTGCAGCAGCCTTTGAACGATCACACCGGGGTATTATTGTGGTGGGACGTGGATTAAGCAGGGATGAAAATCAGATTGTATTACAATTTGCAGAGCGCATGAAAATCCCAGTTTATCCAGATATACAGTCCCATCTGAGATTTACCCGTCACGAACTCATCGTGAATCATTTTGATCTCATCCTCCTGGACAAAGATATCCTGTCCTCGAAACCCGATTTTGTCATTCATTTCGGAAGCGCTTTTTGCTCAAAACGACTATTGAATTATCTGAATTCTCCAGATATCTATTATGTCCAGATCAAGTCAACGCCGGAAAGAATAGATCCAAATCATCAGATCAATGTGACTTTGGAGGGCAATATTACTGAATTCTGCCAATCTGCACAGATCAATCCCGGGGCTCAGGATGTAGACTGGTTGCCTCACTGGCAAAGCGTTGAGGAAAAAGCAGCACGTACCATCTCAAACATTTTAAAGGATCGACCCAAACTCTCTGAACCAGCCATCAGCTACCAGCTCTCGAAACATCTTCCAGATAATCACGCCCTGATGCTGGCCAACAGCATGCCCATTCGAGAAATGGAGATGTTTGCAGAGGCTGGTCATTTTAATGGTGATATTGTTGTAAATCGCGGTAGCAGCGGTATTGACGGATTGCTGGCCACAACTGCAGGCTATGCCATGGGTAGCAATGCTCCCATTACTGCTCTCATAGGAGATCTCGCCTTTCTCCATGACCTAAACTCACTCCAACTCATAAAAAATGCCTCGAACCCCATTATCCTGGTCGTGATCAACAATAACGGAGGTGGCATATTCAGTTTTCTGCCTGTACGGAATGAAACTGATGTCTTTGAGAAATTCTTTGGAACGCCGCACGATTTATCTATGCGGCATGCAGCCGAAATGTTTGGTATTTCCTACTCAAAACCAGAGGATAGAAATGAATTCTTAGCTGTCTATGAAAGGGCTGTCGAGGAATCTGGAACGATCCTGATCGAGCTGGTAACAAATCGTGCAGAGAATCATCGCTTTCACCAGGAAATTTTTGAAAGTATCCGTGAAACAAATTAATTCCACGTTTAAATGGCATTACAGGGTTGAAGGAAACAGCACAGGATATCCCCTGCTCTGGCTGCATGGGTTTATGGGCTCCGGACTCGATTGGGTTGAGTTTGTTCATCAATATTTTAACGACTACAACAATATCTTGCTGGATCTGCCTGGGCATGGTGGATCAGCACTCCCTGCGAGTCTTGATTTCTCAACCATCCTGGACTCCCTCCTGATCCAGCTTGAAACAATGGAGATTCAGGACTTCATTCCAATTGGCTATTCCATGGGTGGACGTCTGGGGTTTCATATTTATGATCTTGCCCCTGAGCAAATCAAGGGACTGGTATTTCTCTCAAGTGCGCCTGGATTAAAAACCAGGGATGCGCGAAAAATGAGACAGACCGATGATGACAGATTAATGGATAGATTGGAAGAAATGGGTTTCGAATCTTTTCTCAAGGATTGGTACTCAGCGCCCTTATTTGGAGATCTCAAGAGTAATCCTCGGCTCTTCGAGTATCTTTGTCAGGCAAGATCAGATAATGATATCACCCAGATTCGACGATCACTGGAATTAATGGGCAATGGAGCCTTGCCTTCCCTCTGGTCCAAATTGAATTCTATTGCCGTCCCCACACTCCTCGTGTCAGGAGGACTGGACGCAAAATATGACGCGCTCAATGGGGAAATGAATTTGCTCATGCCTGGTAGTCAGCACTATCCGGTGAAAGATGCCGGTCACGCTTTCCATCTTGAAAAACCATTGGAAACTGCTCGTATAATTAGACATTTTCTCAGGGAAACAATTAAAGGAGATTAATGTGTCATCGATAAAATGGGAATCTGCAGGAGAATTCACGGATATTCGCTATCACAAATATAACGGAATTGCCAAAGTCACCATCAATCGACCGGAAAAGCGCAACGCCTTCCGACCGCTGACGGTGATGGAAATGGTCAAGGCTTTTGAAGATGCCCGTGAAGACCCAAAAATTGGTGTGGTCATACTGACCGGGGAAGGAGAAAAAGCCTTCTGTTCAGGTGGGGACCAATCCATCCGCGGTGATGCCGGCTACAAAGATGGTGAAGGTGTGCACCGGCTTAATGTCCTGGATCTTCAGCGTCAGATCCGCACCCTACCGAAACCTGTCATTGCCATGGTTGCCGGATATTCCATCGGTGGAGGACATGTTCTCCATCTGGTCTGTGATCTCACCATTGCAGCTGACAACGCCATTTTTGGCCAAACAGGACCAAAAGTTGGCTCTTTCGATGGTGGCTACGGTTCCAGCTATATGGCTCGCATCGTAGGTCAGAAAAAGGCTCGGGAGATCTGGTATCTTTGCAAGCAGTATTCTGCCCAGGAAGCCCTTGATATGGGATTGGTCAATACGGTTGTACCGTATGCTGACCTGGAGGAAGAAACAGTGGCATGGGCAGAGAAAATTCTAGAACATTCGCCCCTATCCATCAGATTATTGAAATCAGCCTTTAATGCCGATGTTGATGGTCAAACCGGACTGCAGGAATTGGCTGGAAACGCAACTCTGTTGTATTATATGTCGGAAGAAGCACAGGAAGGTCGCAACGCCTACAACGAGAAACGAAAACCTGACTTTAAAAAGTATCCCTGGCGCCCTTGAGTTCTAAAACCAGACCCGGACTGAATGTATGGGTACAGGCTGCACGACCCTGGACCCTGGGTGTGGCAGTCTCACCTGTTCTCATGGGAATCATTATCGCACACACAGAGGGTGGCATCCACTGGTTGGCCGCAATGGCAGCACTCCTGGGTGGCATCTTGATCCAGATCGGAACCAATCTGGCCAACGACTTTTTCGATTTTAAAAAAGGTGCAGATACAGAAACGAGGATTGGACCCCAAAGGGTCACCCAATCAGGACTCATTGCCCCTACCACAGTGAGGAACGGTTTTATTCTATGTTTTGGTCTCGCTTTTCTTTTAGGAATTTATCTAGTGTATTTGGGTGGCTGGCCTATCGTAATCATAGGTTTGCTGTCCCTCTTCCTTGGGGTGGTGTATACTGGTGGTCCTTTTCCATTGGCATATTATGGATTGGCTGAGTTACCTGCATTTCTGTTCTTTGGTCCCATCGCATGTTCCACAACAACATATGTTCAAACAGGATCATGGAGCACAACCGCTATTATAGCTGGTCTATCAGCAGGATTCTTTTCAGTAGCCCTGCTATCCATCAATAATCTTCGGGATTACAAAGAGGATAGAAAGGTTGGCAAACGAACACTCATAGCAATATTCGGACGCCGCTTTGGTGTGGCCGAGTATGGATTTTCAATTTTGACGGCAACCCTGTTACCTCTGGTACTGATGTACGTAGCGCCTTCCCACTCCATGATCGGCATTACAGCTTTCACAAGTCTGATGGCGCTGCATGCCCTGCGCAGTACCATCCGCTTCAAAGAGGCAGTTGAGTTGTTGGCCGTGCTAAAAATGACGGCAAAATTGCAGATCATATTCACATTTTTCTTCCTCATAACCTGGGTCGTCTAACGGACAAAAAGTTCAATGGATCTCCGAGCCCCAAATTTTGCCAATATCAATCTGTTGCCTGAGTTCCAGAACACACCTCTAGAATTCAAGTCAGCGCGACTTTACCGTTTTGATCTTCCGCTCAAAAGTCCTCTGGTGTTTAAACATACTACGCTCTCGCGAAGAGAAGGTTTAATTCTTGTGCTTACCGATCATAAGGGACATGCCGGTATTTCTGAGATAAGTCCACTTCCGGGATATAGTCGTGAGACACTGGAGACCACGATTCTTCATTTGACAATGTTGCTGGAAAAACTTATTCGAAGTGGAGAATTTGATGCGCACTGTACAGATAATGAGATGCATGGATGGGAGGATATTGCCGATCCATCTCTGGCATCGTTTGGTATAGAATTTGGTATTCTATCACTCCTGGCAGACAAGTGGAGGGTCAATACCGGCGATCTGCTGTTTGGGAGATCAAGCGAGAGAGTGCCCCTTAACGGGTTAATCAGAAGCTCGATCGCTGATTGGGTACCTGAAGCCGAACGCATGGTATCAGAAGGTTTTACCACCATCAAAATCAAGGTGGGTCGAATCAATAGCGTCCTCGAGGCAAGGGGTATTCAGGATATTCGCTCATCCGTCGGGTCACATATCAAAATTCGACTTGATGCAAATCAAAGCTGGGAATTGCGAGAGGCAATCGATTTTGGGAGAGCTGTTGAAGCAACCAACATCGAATACATTGAAGAGCCTCTCAAAAATGCGACTGAATTGCCTATGTTCCATGATGCTTGTGGCGTCCCTTTTGCATTTGACGAGACGCTCCATCATATCATGGATCCAACGATTTCATTTGATTCGTATACAGGTCTGAGAGCTCTGGTGTTAAAGCCGACCCTCATTGCATGTACGGCTAGATTAACTGCTTTAATAAAACAAGCCAAAAATGGTGGTGTGCTTGCTGTTCTATCTTCAAGCTATGAAAGTGACTTAGGGTTAAATAGTCTGGCACAACTTGCAGGAGCTATCAGTGGTGAAGATGTCGCCATTGGCCTGGACACGCGATCGGCACTGGCTGCGGGGACAGTACATCCTTCTGAAAAAGCTGAGAAAGCCTGGATGTCAACCAAGCCTATCCGCACTCAGGATTTGGATCTAAGAGACTGTGAGCTCCTTTATGAAAGCTGATCCCCGCCAACTGCATCCTCTCAGCAGGACTGCTGCCATGTTTCCAGAGCATCCGGCATTGCAGATTGGAAACCGGAGTGTTTCATATTCAGATTTATATACTCAGGCAAGGGGCATACTCAAAACCTGGTCAGCCCGTGGTATTCATTCTGGTCAGATTGTAGCGATAGGGGATCTCCCTCCACAGGAAATGATCACTACTATATGGGCTTGCACCCTGGGTGGTTTAATAGCCTTCCCACTTAATATTCGATTCCCTCAAGAGGCAATAGCCACAATACTTTCAGAGCACGACCCAGCTTTGATTATCTCAAATACGTCCTATCCAGGTCATGAATCAATCACCTACTCCGACCTCATCTCAGAATCAATTCGATCGGAACATGATGAAGAGCCCCCATTCGATGAATTACAACCGGCTACCTTACTGATGACATCGGGATCATCCGGTGCAGTAAAATTCGTGGAGCACTCTCATCGTAACCATATTCAAAGTGCCCGAGGCTCGAATCAGAATATCCCCATTAGCTCAGAACGCAAATGGCTGCTCAGCCTGCCACTCTAGCACATCTGCGGTCTGGTCCTGCAGAA
>CAZVSF010000018.1:17482-22636 GCA_964630195.1 uncultured Lentisphaeria bacterium | reverse complement strand
TGCCATTACAGCGATCATCATTCTTGTGTCAAAGTATGGATTCTGGATTCCCCTGTTGGCCATGATCGTCAATCTATTCATTTTTTGGATTGCCATGTATTTTGCACGCTATATAAAGAAAGCACTGGGTGAGCAGGGCCTGGAGATCATGAGTCGCGTCATGGGTTTGCTGCTGGTAGCACTGGCAGTTGAGATGATCAGATCGGCCTGGACAGACCTCCTCTGATAGCCGTTTGAGGAGGGCTATGATCCACTTATATTCTCACCGCTTTTCAGGTCGATTGGCCCACCTGCGCCAAGGCTTTGGTGGACTGAATTCCTGATAGAGCATGAAATTGAAAACGGTCGATTGGCTCAGCTGGTTAGAGCGTTCGGTTCACATCCGAGAGGTCACTGGTTCGAATCCAGTATCGACCACGAAACCCTGCCCCTGGTGGGGTTTTTCTTTTGATATCACCCACAGAAAAATGCCAGGGGTCACTGGTTTGATCCGGAAGCACACGGAATGTGCTGTATGAAGGCGAGTGAAGCTGAATCCAATCCAGTACCTGTCCCTCGTAGCTCTGCAGAGCGAAGAGGGATCGACCACGAATAAAACAGCCCCCGGTGACAGGGGCTGTTTTATTTCTGTCTCTGTCTGAGGCTGAAACCCGCCAAGCGGTGTCTCGAAGCGAACGCTCCAATTGGAATCACCCTTCGAGTCCACTCCTGCGGAGTCCTCAGGATGACGACTCTGACTTACAGCGACTTGGTGAGTACCTCATTCAGGCGTTTGACGAAATCAGCAGGATTTTCGAGTTTCATGCCTTCAAGAAGAAGTGCCTGTTCATAGAGCAATTCAGTAGCATTGTCGAAATCCTTGGATTTACGCATGCCCTTCATCTTCTTCAAGATGGCATGATCAAGGTTGATCTCAAGAATGGGTTTGGCTTCGGGCATGCCGGTCTGACCCATGGCTCGCATCATCTCCTGCATCTGGAAAGTGGGATCGTTTGCATCAGCAACCAGCACTGAAGGAGAGTCTGTCAGTCTGGATGATACCTTCACATCTTTGACCTTCTCGCCCAGAACCTTTTTGATCTTTTTGATAAAGGGTTTGACTTCCTTCTCAAGGGTTTCTTCATCAGGCTCATCTTCACCCTTTTTCAGCTCATCACCGGCGTTACTGCGATTGACTGACTTAAAATCATGGTCACCAAACTTCGCAGCACCAGGAATAATGATCTCATCGATTTCATCATCTGCGATCAGGACCTCAATGTCTTTCTTGGTGTACATTTCAATCAGGGGCGAGCGACGAAGCGTTGCTTCATTGTCACCTGTGATATAATAGATGCCCTTCTGATCTTCCTGCATCCGACTCACATAATCTGCCAGGGTGGTATAGCCCTCCACTTTGGTTGATTTAAACCGAACCAGTTTTTCCAGCAGTTCACGATTATCTCGATCCTGGTAATAACCCTCTTTTAGGGGTCTTCCGAACTGTTCGTAGAATTTGATGTACTCTTTGTCCTTCTTCGCCAGGGTCTCGAAGGATTTTAAAAGCTTTTTAACCGACGCTTTGCGGATATTGTCCAGAATGCGATTCTGCTGCAGGATCTCACGACTGACATTCAGCGGGAGATCTTCAGAGTCGATGATACCCTTCACAAACCGAAGATAGGTTGGCAGCAGTTCTTTTTCATCATCGGTAATGAACACGCGCTTCACGTATAATTTTACACCAGGCTTGTAATCTGCATAGAACAGGTCCTGGGGAGCCTTCTCGGGGACAAAAAACAGGGTGGTATAATCCATGGCACCTTCAGCCTGTGTGTGAACATGCAGTGCTGGATCCTGAAAGTCATTGCTGAATGTTTTATAGAATTCGTTGTAGTCCTTTTTCTTCAGCTCGGCTTTTGGACGTTTCCAGAATGCAGTGGCATCATTGATCTGCTCAGACTTTTGTTCTTTGATCTCTTTTTTATCATCACCTTCACCATCAAAAGTGCTTTCCTCATAATGGAGGTAGATGGGGAAGGCAATATGGTTAGAATACTTTTTCAGGACCTCGGTTATGGACCAACGGTTAGCAAACTCATTACCTTCGTCATTGAGGTGAAGTGTGATCTCAGTGCCAACTTCTTTCTTTTCTAACTTGTCCAGTTCAAAACCGGATTTGCCGTCACTGACCCAACGCCAGCCTTCTTTCTCGCCAGCTTTTCGCGTAAGCACTTCAACCTGGTCTGCCACCATGAAACAGGAATAGAAGCCAACTCCAAATTGGCCAATAAGGTTAGAGTCTTTTTTGGCGTCACCGGTGAGTTTTCCCAGAAAATTTTTGGTACCAGAACGGGCTATGGTTCCGAGATGTTCAATAAGATCTTCCTCATTCATCCCGATCCCTGTGTCTTTAATTGTGATGGACCGGCCCTCAGAGGAGTCGCTGAAAGAGATATCAATTTTTGGATCGAAGGAAATTTTCTTGAACTTTGCCTCCGTGAGAGTCAAATATTTTAATTTATCCAATGCATCTGATGCGTTGGATACCAGCTCTCGCAGAAATATTTCCTTGTGCGAATACAATGAATGAATGATGAGGTGTAAAAGCTCATTTACCTCGGTTTGAAAAACATGTTTTGTCATTTTTTAACGCGCTCCTAAAATCGTTTATTTCGATGATATATAGTTTTATTTTGCAGTTTTGTTCCAACCATTTTGGGCCCTGATCTCATACAATAATCAGATGACACATCCAATAGATTCGTTACAAATAATTCCCCTGAAATCCTCACAAAAAGCGGGGCAAATATAATTCGGACATGAGGCTCTTCAAGCTGGTTTTGGGATAAATACAGCTCCTTGTTTTGAGGCCATAATGTGAAATTGGCTTCTATCCAAGGGCTACATCCAGCACCATCATAAGGGTAAACCCTAACATGGCACCGATGGTAGGTTGATCTGTATTCCCGGCCCTCTGGGCTTCAGGGATAAGCTCTTCAACAACAACAAAGATCATGGCACCCGCAGCAAAGGCCAGTGCGAATGGTAAAATAGCTGTAGAAGTCATAACAATCAGAGCACCAAATACAGCGGCTATGGGTTCTACCACGCCAGATAATTGTCCATACCAAAAACTTTTCTTTTTGGACATGCCCTCACGACGCAGCGGCATGGAGATGGCCAGACCTTCAGGAAAATTTTGAATCCCGATACCTATGGCCAGTGCAATGGCACCCTGAAGATCAGCACCGGGAAGACCGGCTGAAATGGCGCCGAAGGCGACACCAATTGCCAGGCCTTCTGGAACATTATGCAAGGTAATGGCCAGAACCAGCAAGGTCGTCCGCCGCCATGATGTCGAAACACCTTCTGCATCCTGCATGGGTGCGCCCAGGTGAAGATGGGGCAGAATTCTATCGATACCATACAGCACTGCACCACCACTGAGAAAACCCAGAGATACGGGAACCCAGGGTGGAAGCGATCGCCCCTCAGCCATTTCAAGGGCCGGCGCGAGGAGTGACCAGAAACTTGCCGCGATCATGACACCAGCGGCAAACCCCAGCATGCCATCCATGTTTGAGAAAGATTTTTTATTGTGAAACAGGACACCGGCAGCACCCAGGGCTGTAATGCCCCATGTGAAAAGTCCGGCAAAAAGTGCCAGGAGTACAGGATGTATATTGGATATGGTTTCCATCTTACCGTTCCGTATAGATAATTCTTACTGGCTGTATTTCCTTGAGAAATTTTAGCCGGTATTGATCAAGACTTTTTACTGTGCTCCGGTCTTTGAGTGTAACGCTGCCAGAGCAATGATATCAGGTACTTCCAAAATATGCTTGTCTGACCCCTGAACAGTGACCTGGATCATGGCCTGGGCGATCTCTCTCAGAGAACAGACATATCGAGGGAAAAATCTTCGGAAAAGAGGTAGTAATGGTTTGGCAAAAACATAAAGTTTATTTGTATTTTTTAACCCGGGCCAGGGTGTGATGAGTGCAGGTCGGAACATAAAAGCCTTACTGAAGCCCATTTGGAGTAAATCATTTTCCGTTTTTCCTTTGACGCGTGCCCACATTGTGCGACCCGTTTCTGACGAGTCCGTGCCTGCACCTGTCACATAGCAGATGGTCAGTTCAGGATTTGCTCTGTATAGGGACTTTGCCAGCGCCATGGTCAAATCATAGGTGAGGTGTTTGTATTTTTCTTCGCTCATGCCTGCAGAGGAGACACCCATATTCAGATAGGCTGTATTGTATCCCTCGAAATCCTTTTCGATGACGGAAAAATCGGAGAAATCGGGGTGAATGATCTCTTTCAATTTGGGATGGTCAACACCGCATGTTTTGCGGTTAATCACGAGGACTGACTCTACATCGGGATGGTTCAGGCATTCATGGAGCACGCCCTCGCCAATCATCCCGGTTGAACCTGTAATTATTGCTCTAATTGACATGCTAAATATCCTCTCGTGACTGATCAGGGCGTTTGAATTTGAGCGGTCGACAAAGCGTTCTCTGCTTCCGGGACAGCAGGGAGATAGGGTGCCCACCAGCGATCTGTCTGCATCCTCCCCGGATATTCAACAACCTGCCCAAAGATGGGTGTCAATAATCGAACACCCCGGGCATTTGCGGCAGCAGTGACACGTTTCATGGGGTCAAACCAATCATGGAGGGCCAGGTTAAAGGTCCCCCAATGTACTGGCCAGACATAATGCGCTTTGAGGTCAATGGAGGCCTGAACGGTCTGCTCGGGAAACATGTGGACAGAGGACCAATTCTTATTGTAGGCACCACATTCCAGAAAGGCAATGTCAAAGGGTCCGTATTTTTCGCCAATGGATTTGAATCCTTCAAAATACCCAGAGTCTCCACTGAAATAGATATTGTGATCCAAAGTGGCCATGACATAAGATGTCCAGAGGGTTTTATTGCGGTCACCCAGACCCCTACCGGAAAAATGCTGGCTCGGTGTCGAAGTGATTGTCAGTTTGTCATCGTAATCAAAAGACTCCCACCAGTCTAACTCAGTAATCTTTTCACGGGGGACGCCCCATTTTTCAAGCTGAGCACCAACTCCCAAAGGTACCAGGAAAAGGCTGACTTCCTGGTGAATCGTTTTGATCGTATATTTGTTTAGATGGTCATAGTGATTATGTGAGATGAC
>CAZVSF010000018.1:13775-17382 GCA_964630195.1 uncultured Lentisphaeria bacterium | reverse complement strand
AGTTTGATGGCATCCCAGGCCATTTGCATTGAGAGCTTTATGTTCCCGGGTGTGGCCTCGAAGTCCGGGTTGAGTCTGGGGTTAACCAGGCTAAAAATCGGTTGATAAAGATGGGCCAGGAGTAATTCGATGGGAACATCCTTGAGAATCTTTTGATCAATTCCGTGTTGAAAGAGACCAAATAGGGGCTTAAAGGGTCCCTCCAGCTCATGGCGATCCACCAGATCTGTAAAGGGAGAGTTGGCAAACTGTTCTGTGAAGTAAAATAGTTCAGTATTTGAGGATATATAGCTGTACAGGTTGTTGCCTGCCTGGATCAACGAATCACGAACCGGGAGATCTGCATCAAAATTTTCCATTAATGCACTGGCCAGACAGGTTTTGATCTGAACATAAGTTGAGACCAAAAGGTCTTCCTTGTTTTCAAAATAGATGTAGATGGTAGCGGGGGAGACACCTGCCCGCCGGGCAATTTTGGAAACCGAACTGGAGGCAAACCCAATTTCATTTACCAAAGCCACCGTGGCCTTGATGATCGCATTTTGCTTTATGTCATCCTTCACTCGCACATTCTATAATAAACGACCATTCATTTAATCCAAAATCTTTTTTTGATCTCCTTACAAGATTACGCCCTTTCTGGATGGGCATCCCTCCTTACTGCAAAATGAAGTGAATTGTAATGGGGACGACACCTGAATGCTTGTTAAAATGTATATTGTGAGTGAAATAGTCATGATACAATGTTAAGCTCAGAGGACAATACAATGAATGAACGGGTAGAAATGATAGAGAATATTAGCAAGCCAGAAAGGACTGCATTAGGTGTGCGTGGTAAGGGGGGTGACTTTGGTCCCCTCGTATTATTCCAGAGCCAATCCATTACTTTTGTGAGTTTTGGATTATTGGTCGGTTTGGGAGCCATGTTGGGGCTCATGAATATCTGGTTTTATCTGGGTGCTTATCAGGTAATAGATAACTCACAACAAGCGACACGACTGGCCTTGGCTCTTGCTTTTGGAGCACCCATTTCGGCCTATGTGGTAACGCGCTTACTCGACATAAAATCTTACCTCTCAGGGGAAAAGACATTTATTGAATATATTCGCACAGTAAGCTTTGGTTTGTGGGGCGGACTTGTAGGCGGATTGCTTATCATTTCCAGCTTTGCTCTGCTAACACAAACACCTCTACTGGCACTTCTGGATGCTTTCGCGGTTGGTGTTCCTTTGGCTCAGGTTTTTGGAAGGTTAGGTTGTCTAAATTACGGCTGCTGTCACGGTAAAGCATGTGAATCCAACACACGTTTTGCCATAAGTTACCGTAATCCTCAAGCTAAAGTGCTAAGATATGATCCCGCCTTGAAAGGCAAAAACCTGTATCCAACACAAATCTACTCAGCAATCGGCAATGCCATCATTTATATCATCGTATTGGTGCTGGCTATAGCCTGGGAGTCCCGCCCTCTGGGTCTTTTGGCCGCAGTCTATATGAGTTTGTATGGGATGAAACGCTTTACTGTTGAATATATCAGGGGAGAGTTTCCCCGGGTCTATTTTCTGGGTCTGACAGTGTGGCAATGGTTTAGTCTTGCTTTTGTTGTTTTGGGCCTGGGTATCATGGGCTTTGTGCTCTCAAATGGTGTTTCAATTAGTCATGTCAATATTGTACTGGGATTACAGGGTATAAAATCAGCCCTGGGTCTATTGATTTTGGCTTCCACTATTTTAGCCCTGGCTTATGGCACTCATGGTAAAAAAATTGGAACCTGGTAAGCCAATGATGCCTGTATTGATTGTTGGCGCAGGTCCGTATGGTCTGTCTCTGGCAAATTATATGTACGAATTGGGTCAGGAGTTTAAAATTATTGGCAAACCCATGGAGCTCTGGAAGAATCATACATTCACGGATGCTTCCCTGCGATCTGAAATGGCGACGTCGGAAATTGCTCACCCCCAGCGCGCTTATTCCATCCAAAATTTTCGTGATCAAAATGGTCTTCAGCGGGGTCTCCCAAGTGAAAGAATTGATGTCCGGGAATACCGTCAATATATAGAATGGGTTCTGTCCTCGCTTCCCTATGAGATCCATGAGGAATATTTAACCAATCTTTCCAGGGGAAATAGTTTTTTTGAAGCCAGGTTAGATTCTGGCGAGGTGCTTTATGCAAAAAAGGTGGTCATTGCCACGGGTATCGCCCACCACCTGAATATCCCAGAAGAATTTTCGGATGCAAAGGATGTCATCCATAGCTATTACACGCAGGAAATTGAAGCCTTGCAGGGTAAAAAAGTTCTGGTTGTTGGCGCCGGACAATCAGCTGCTGAAGCCATGGAGGTTTGCCGGATAAATGATAATCAAGTCCATTGGTATTCCCGTAAGGAACCACGCTTTTACTCAGAGCCACTGGATCTTCCCAAGTGGATATTTAATCTGGTTGTTCAAAGTGCCGGACTTTTCCGACGCTTACCCCATGGACTCATTCAATATTTATTCTCCATATTTTCAGCAACCACGATGACACCTGACCACAAAACAAAACTCGCCGGTGTAGATCGATACTCCAGCCTGCCGAATTTAAGTGAGTATGACCACGTCATTTCTGCAACAGGTTATCACTATACACTCAATCACATGAATTTTTTGGCTGATGAGCTAAGAGCAAACCTTGAAATGAGATCGGCTATGCCGAAAATCGACAAGAATTTCATGAGCTCCCTCCGGGATTTGTATTTCATTGGTCCCTCAACAGAAATGTTTTTTGGACCACCTATGAAGTTTATGATCGGATCACAATATGTTGCTCCCAGATTGTCCAATCTTTTGACCCAATGAGCAATCTGACACCACAGATTGAGTACAATAAAAATTTAGCCCGGTGGCTGGGTGTGAAAGAGGTCGTACTGGTCCGCGAAGATCTGTTACCAGATGGTGGCGGTAAAAAACGCCGAGCATTGGTGCGCTTTATTGAATCGCTGGAAGCTGTGGATCACATTCATGTGCTTTCTTACGCCGGCTCACACACAGCCTTCACCCTTTCAAAGCTCCTGCCGCAAGTCATGATACATCTTTATGGTACGCATTATGGTGGCGGTCCCTACGAGGACGCTATGGTGAAGCAGCTCAACATGCAGGAGAATATTATCCAGAAGGTGGGCTCAACCTGGTCCATGACTCTGGCCTTCAACAGACAAAAACGGCATGCTCGTCCAGGTCATCACTTCATGAATATCGGTGGGAGTTTAGGAGCAGACCACTCGACTCAATATGCAGTTGAAGAAACAATTAAAACAATTGGATCGGATTTTCACCACGTAGTAGCTGTGGCTTCAGGTGATTTACTCGCCAGTATCTTCAGTCAAATAAAAGCGGTTAGTGGTGTTTTGACACAACCACTGGCAATTCGATTATTAAAAATTTTCAGTCTTAACAACGTCTCGGGATTATGGAAATCGCCACTGAAACACAGGATTGCCACCATGAGATCTCTGGGTGAAATGACTGGGGTAACCTGGGATCCCATTTTTATGGGCTCTGTTTTTACATTCCTGAAAAGGAAAAGAATTTTGCCACCGAAACTATGTATCTGGGTCACCTGTCCATCTGG
>CAZVSF010000018.1:0-13675 GCA_964630195.1 uncultured Lentisphaeria bacterium | reverse complement strand
GCGATCATCTTTTTGATGTCAGCATCAGATACCTGGCCATCCACACTAAAGATCACCTTCCCTGTGGGATCAAATACAACCATGTTATTTGAGTCATCAGCCAGACCCCAGGTTTCACCAACCTTGTTATTGTTATCGCGAACATAAACAGTGCTTGGATAATCTTCCTGTTTACCTGCAAGAATCAGGTTGATGGCAAAATTGGGTTTCCAGGTTGCTGCCATATTGATCAAAGCAACTGAGCCGTAGACATCTTTGGGATAGTCCTCAGCCTTTAATGCTTCCGTTGCTGCATTATTCATCTCACTTTCATCAGGGTCAGCATGGACAACCACCCAAACCTTACCCACTAATTCGCTGCTGCTCCAGGGTGTATCATCAACCCTACCACCCGCATCGCCGGAGAGGTTCAACAGGGGCGCTTTTTGACCAATGGGGAGGCTTGCAAACAAGCCAACACTCAGCAATAAAAACAAGACACTAAACGACACTTTTTTCATGTTGCTTTCCTTTTTTTATGAGGGTTGTTCTAAAATCTATGGCTTGCTCTTATTCTAGCGCTGATTGAAAACTGTGCAAGTATTATCGACTAACTTAGTGAACTATGCAATAACCTCAACACCCTTCCAGAAGGCGATGTGATCCTGGATTGGCTTTGCTGCGTCCGACGGGTCTGGATAGTACCAGGCTGCATCATGATTCTCCATGCCATCTACATCAATATGGTAGTAGCTGGCCGTTCCCTTCCAATGACAGACGGTATGTGTCTGGCTGTCTTTTAAATACTTGGGATTTACTGAATCCACTGGGAAATAGTGGTTTCCTTCGATGACAATGGTCTCATTACTTTCTGCAATGATTTTATCGTTCCAGATCGCTTTCAAGTCTTTCTCCTTTATGAGGCGCGCAATTGAGTCGCGTTATTTTGTGGTTTAAAACAATTCAAGCTGAACCAGCCTGAATCATCCAGCCATTGTTGTTCTAAATAAAAACCGGAGGTTTTGGCCAGGGATTTTATTTCATCAGGTGAATATTTGTATGAATACTCAGTTAGTATTTTTTCATTCTTTTGGAAGGTAATGGAACTGCCAATATTGGTAATCTCAACAATCTGGTCAATGTCGCTAACCAGGTACATTTCAATTCGTCCTTCTTCAATATTATAGATAGCCTGATGATGAAATTGGTTTCGCTTAAAGTTACCCCCCAATTCAGCATTGATACGATCGAGGAGATTTAAATTAAAATCTGCAGTAACGCCCTTGTCATCATCATAAGCTGGCTCAAGTACTTCGGGGCCTTTGCGGAGATCAATGCCCAATAAAAGGCTGTCAGTGTGTCCGAGCTTGTTGCGAACGTCTTGTAAAAAATCCGCAGCTTCAGTCCGTGTCAAGTTGCCAATACTGGACCCCAGCCACATGATACAATTCGCGGCACTGCTATTTTTTAAAATATATTCCATTCCGAATTCGTATCTGCCAGCCACGGCTTCCAATTGTAACATTGGGTAGCGTTGGTTCAGATCCTTAACGGTATCTGTCAATATTTCTGCTGAGACATCAATGGGTGAATATTGCGTGCTACTAAAACGCTCCAGCGCTGCTTCCAGAAGAATTCGCGTCTTGGTAGAGCTGCCACTCCCCAATTCCACAAGATGCGTGTTCTGGGGTAGTTTAGAAATGATCTCGGCAGCCGATCTTTGTAAAATTTCTGTCTCTTTTCGTGTCAGGTAGTACTCTTCCAGCTCGCAGATCTCTTCAAATATTTGTGAGCCCCTTTTATCATAAAAGTAAACTGAGGACAAGCGTTTGGGGCTGGCGTTCAGCCCTTTTAGAACATCCCTGGCAAATGCCATGGTAGGATTCTCGATATGATCCTGAGCTTTGATGATCAGGGGGGAGGAAAGTGTTTCGGTCATGAGATTAAGTCCTGTTTTTTTGTAAGCCAGGTGAGAGGAATATTCGCTCAGCGATATCAAAACTCCACTGAACCAGAAGGGCCAGTGCTGCGGCAGGAATAGCACCTTCCAGAATCAGACTGGTGTCATCCAGACGAATGCCAGTCAGGATGGGCTGGCCATAACCTCCAGCGCCGATCAAGGCACCGAGTGTTGCCGTCCCGACATTTATGACAGCCGATGTTTTAATCCCGGCGAGAATGGAGCGTGCAGCCAGCGGAAGTTCTATGAGTCTGAGTCTGGCGGAGGCGGGGAGACCCAGAGCGAGTGCGGATTCCTGAACGTCAGTGCTTATGCCGGTGAGTCCACTTAAAGTGTTTCTCACAATGGGTAAAAGGCTATACAGGAACAACGCCACCAGTGCCGGGGGACCACCAATTCCTAAAAGTGGAATCATGAACACAAGCAAGGCCAGGGACGGGATGGTTTGAATGATTCCCACAACACTTAAGATGATTTGACCAAGTGCTGCATTTTTTGCTCCCCCAATGCCCAGTGGTATGGCCACCAGTATTGCAGCTCCCAGCGAAAGACTTACCAGAAACAGATGCTCCCTGGTGGTTGTCGCGAGACGTCCCCATCTTGTTGATTCTTCGATGCTGGAGATCGTATTGAATTTAACTTTCAAGAATTCCTGAGCGACCCTGGCCTCACTTTTTCCGCCAAGCTTTACATCCGAGTTCATCCCAATCATTTCTTCCTCAGAAATACTGCCACTGAGTTGATCCAGGATCGATTGAACTTGAGGGTGCCGTTCCAACAGGTCTTTCCGATAAAGAATGACGGCTCTGTAATCAGGAAAATACATCATATCATCAACAAGCACATTCAGATTGTAATAGGCAATTTCAGCATCCGTGGAATAGAGATCGATAAGGTCAATGGATCCTGCCTCAAGACCTTTGTAAGCCAGATCATGATCAAGACCTCGAACAGCAGTCTGGGGCAATTGATAATACGCTCTCATGCTCGGCCAGCCATCTTCACGATCCATGAATTCATTGGTAAAACCAAAACGCAGCTCGGGATGCTGTTTCAAGTCACTAATGCTTATCAAGTTGAATTTCTTTGCGGTCGCCGGCGTGACCCCAAGTGCATAGGTATTGTTGAAACCCAATGGATCCGTGATTGCTATTCCAAACTTAAGCAGAGCTGCTTTTAGATCTTCATCTGAGGTGATCTGTGTTCCACCAAGAATCTCATAAATAATGGTTCCTGTGTAATCCGGGTAGATATCCAGCTCTCCCTGTAACAGGGCCTTCCAGAGTAAACGGGTTCCGCCTAATTGATCCTTGTGAATGGCCGCAAGCCCACTTTCCTGAAGGTGTTGGGTAATGACCTCACTGAGTACTACTGATTCGGTGAATTTCTTGGATCCAACTTTGATGTTTGCGACATCCCCGGCTTGGGCAGATAAACTGAAAATAAGACAAACGCATAGGGCCAGGCTTTTTGTAGAGAGCCTCAATTGATCTGATCCTCCAATTGTTGCCACGGCTTACGTTGGGCATTTATAAACTGGGTGATAAATGGATCCTTCGGCTTGCTGGAAAGGTTTGAGAGGGTGTCGTACTGCAGGATATAGCCATCCTTCATGATGACGATGAGGTCTGCCAGAGAAGCGGCTTCTCCCATATCGTGGGTCACCATCACCACCGTTTTTCCCAGTTTGTTAAAGATGGATTTCATTTCATCCTGAAGGCTGACCCGATTCAAGGGATCAAGGGCGCCCAGGGGTTCATCCAGAAATAAGATCTGCGGATCAAGCATGAGCGCTCGCATGAGGGCTACGCGTTGAACCTGCCCCCCGGAAAGTTCACCTGGGTAATGTTTGAGCAAGTCGGAAGAAAAATGGGTCAATTCACATAATTCCTCAATCCGTTGCTCAGTTTTCAGAGTGTCTCGCTGTAAATAATCTGCCATGAGTCGCATATTTTGAGCCGCTGTCAAATGGGGGAATAATCCACCATCCTGTAACACAAAACCGACTTGCTGGCGCAAGGTCTCAACATTGACTCGTGAGAGCTGTTGCTGAAAGAGCCTGATACTTCCCTGGTCAGGCCACAGCAGTCCAATCATTAAGCGAAGTAGTGTCGATTTGCCGCAACCACTGGGACCAATTATGACAACAGTTTGCCCCTGTGGAATCTCCAGAGAAAGGTCATGGATAACCTTCATTCCATTAAAACTTTTACTTATTTGATTGAGCTGTATCATTTGATCTACTGGTTTATCCCGCAAAGAATTTTCCCACGAACAAGCGCTTCATCCAGAAAAGTATTTACGATCAACGCCTGCGCACTGGCTTCATTTTGGTTCAGGATCTCGTCAATGGGCAACACCATTCCAGTCCATCCCTGTGTGTGCCATTTGCCATACCTCAGGGTATGTTCCTTGATCTCTTCAGCAGAGGGGTATGGCCAGATATTGACATAATAGTATGGAGCGGTATAGCTGTCGTCACCAGGAGACATACCAATACCAATAGACTTGTCATCAGGGAGTGAGAGTAAGGTTGCCATGTCAAAATGGTGAGGCCATGTTCTAATCGTACTTGCTTCACTCTCTATCCTGACAATTGAATCAATAAATGGATATGCATTGGCGTATGAATCGCTTAACAAGCGAAAGGCAGCCTGGTCAGAGGTATCAAAAGCTTTTTGACTTCGATCCGGGTAATCTGGCAGTTCGAAATGTCTTACCAATGTAAATGCTTTATCAGAAAGCCCCTGGTCCGTGAGGAAAAACTGGATATCAGAGGCAATCTGAGTGAGTAGCTTTCCATGTAATTTGAGAGATAATAAGATTTCATCTCTATAGTGGATATTGCAGCTTAGATCACGTGGGTTCAGGCTAAGCTGAAATGAATCCTGCGGACCAAAACCCTGGCTTTTAAATTCAGATATTTCTGAATCCCAGAGCAGTGAAGTATGGCTATCGTCTGCTTTTGGAGGAATATAGGATATACCCGCCGCTGTCAGCAGTTGTACAGCCTGATGCAACTGTCCACGTGCTTCCAGCAATCGGTCTTCTCCAACAAAGTTGAGTTGTTTCCACATGATCTTATCTGCGCTCATCCTGGATGTCCCTGGCCAGTCTTATGCCCATAAATTGCCAGCGTGAATGGGGGTAGAAAAAATTCCGATAGGATGGGCGAAGATGATCCCGGCTGCTGACGCAGGAGCCACCACGTAAAACCATCTGACTTGACATAAATTTACCATTATACTCACCCACAGCACCCTCGGCTGACTTAAATCCGGGGTAAGGTGCATAGGGACTACGTGTCCATTCCCAGACATCACCAAACATCTGGTCCAGAACTGATGGATCGGCTTTTGAAGGCGTGGGGTGAAAATGTTGATTCTGGACAAAATTGCCAGAGATGGGTACATCATGAGCTGCATGTTCCCACTCATATTCGCTGGGAAGTCTGGCATGACACCAATTCGCATAAGCATCAGCTTCATAGTAGCTGACATGGGTCACTGGATTTTCAAGCTTGAGCGGAATGAGTCCGGAGAGTGTAAATTCATACCAATTATTATCTATATGAACCCAGTAGAGGGGAGCGCGCCATCGTTCCTGGTTTACCAAAAACCAGCCATCGGACAACCAGAGACTGGCCTCTTGATACCCACCATTTTCCATAAAATCGAGGTACTCTCCATTTGTAACCAGTCTATTGGCCAATTGAAATGGTTGCAGGAGAAAATCATGTCGAGGTATTTCGTTGTCAAAGCTGAAGCCCCCACCTGAAAACCCTTGTTGCGTTTTTCCTCCTTGAAAGTTGGTCCACTGGAGATCGGAAGGTCTCGAAGGTTCTCCTGTCTGGTCTAATTCTCTGTAAACAGGATACATGGGGTTTTGGGAAAAGACATGTTTGATATCCGTTAGCATTAACTCCTGATGCTGTTGTTCATGCTGCAGACCCAAGATAAAAAGCGATTCCAGGTCCTTGATCGCGGGCAACTCGACTGTATCCAGTAGTCTTAAGATCTCAGCATCGACATGCCTTCTATAATCAAAAACCTGTTTGACTGTGGGTCGGCTTAACACCCCTCGCCTGGGACGAGGGAACTGCTCTCCAATGGCATTATAATAGGAATTAAATAAGTAGTTATACAACTGATCTGGTGTTTCATAATCTGGTAGACCAGGCTTTAAAATAAAAGTTTCAAAGAACCAGGCCGTATGTGCAAGGTGCCAGCGTGTGGGGCTGACATCTGGCATCGACTGGATGTTGAAATCTTCCGTTTCAAGTGGTTCACACAGCGTTTCGGTAAATTTCCGGACTTCTGCGTATTTTTCGTTAAATTGTGATTTTAAATCCTGCAGTTCCCCTGACGTAATCATAGCTGTACTAGCACCTTAAATATTTCTTTTTGAATGATAGGCGGCTGAACTTAATAAAAGCACCCTGAATTCGTACTAAAAACAGGGTGCTTTCCGTGGTACAGAGGAAAGATGAAGTGCAGACTGAAAATGTTTTAAAAGGTCACATCCAGATCCAGATTCACTTTATCAAGAACCTTCATGGGACCCATACCAACCAGAGGCAGTTCAAAATCTGTTGGAATGATGAGAAAGCTGCCGCTTGCATTCCACTTTTCACCCATTTGCTTCAGATCCAATTTCAGCGTATAGGGCTTGGTAATACCATTTATCTGTAGATCTCCGGCTAAATCGATCTCTGCGTTTTTTAATTCGGGCAGGAAAACTTTTGACTCAAAAGTAATCATAGGATGATTCTTGCGATCCAATACAGACATGCGCATGTGTGAAGTACGTATGCTATTTCCAGTATGTAGATCATTTACTGAGACCTCCACGCTGATCAGTCTGTTCCCACTGGTGTCGGCATCACTGACATGAACGGTAAAAATTCTAGCTTCAACCGGAAAATTATGGGTGCGCGCATGTCCCAACCCTCCAAAACTACCATTTGCTTCGGTGATGGTAAAATTAGCCCAGCCCATGAGGGGCAGGATGAAGATCAATAGAGTAAAAAAGTATTTTGGTTTCAAGGTCAACTCCTTTCAATGAGTCTTAAATTCTGCTTCCAGAGTAACTTTTATAATGCTCTACTTCTGTCTTGAAAGCGACAAAGGGAGTTTAAAAGAACGCAACAGTTCCTTATCACAACGACGATTTTCATTCCGGTTTTGAGGCTTGCAGGCAATGGGTTCTCTGATAACTTTCAATTTGAATTATATACAATCAGATATCTGGAGGGAAGGATCATGCATTATCCGTCTAAGCTATCGATCGTCGTATCAATAGCATTGGTTATTTTTAGCTGTGAAGAAACCATACCTGATTATGCAGCTGATATTATTAATACCTATATAATTGAATCGGGAGAAATCATGGGGGAGACGATCGATCTAAGCGATTTGCCTGTTGAGGATGCTCTCTTTATAAAAATTACCCGTGATGAGGTGATCACTTATGAAAATAGTGAAGATCATTGTGATGAGGCCTACACGATGGAATCCGATGAAATTGAAGGGGTGACAGAAACAGCGATATTGTTTACGGATGGATCAGAGACTGGGTACAGCATTGTTGATGGAAAGCTAAGAATCGACGATGATGGCGATATTTTTGTGTTGGCAGCTTATCTCGGCACGCTACCTCCAGCATCATGGATGGATCCCTCCCTGCTGACAAATGATACCTATGAGCCCAATAATGATATTTCCACAGCAACAACGATCGCCGCTGGTGGGACCATACAAAATCATTATATGGGTGCCTGTGGAGATGAGGATTATTTCATGTTTAGTGCCACAAGTGGTAGAACCTATATCATGGAAACCAACACACCCCTTGATGAATTTTTGGATCTTACACTTTCATTATACGCCGGGAATGGGACGTTTCTGGACTCCGACGATGATAGTGGTACCGACTTAAATCCCAGCCTGCATTGGACCTGTCAGGTCTCAGGAGACTATTACTTTCTAATCGAAGGGTTCTGGTCGGATGATATCGGTAATTATTCTGTCGCTGTCATCGAGTCAGGTGTGCTTGCAAAATCTGCCAGTATAACCAGGAAAAAAGATTTCATCCTGAGAAAAAGATCAGGCTGAGCGATTATCTCTTTAATTAAAATTCTACCTGAAGCGCATTGCCACTAGGGGTGTTCACTGGGCAGCCTCTTGTTAGCTACTATGAAAACCACAGTTGAGTTGAAATCCATATTCTGACAATAGGTGTTGCATGTCCACACTGAAGATATAGTTTTTGCATGCAACTCAAAATTGAAGGGTATTTTCGTTGAAAAAATGGTCTCAAACAGTAGGGATTGTTACCATGGTATTGAGCCTGGTCACCTGTGAAGATGCTGTAATAGACTATGCTTCAGATATCGTCGGAGTCTATATCGTTCAATCAGCATATATAGATGGGGTATCAACTGATTATACAGCGCTACCCATTGAGGATGCCTGGATTGTTGATATTAACAAAGACAACCTGATTTACTATACCAACGAAATCAACCAGTGTGATACAAACTACAATGCTGACATCCGAGAGATCGAATCTGTAACCGATACGTCTATTATTTTTACGGACGAATCCAGGCTTTACTATACAACATCCAGCGACCTGCTTACACTTTCTCTGGACGATGATGTCCTGACTCTGGAGAGTTACTCGGACACCATCCCACCAGCGGTTTGGTCTGACCCAACACTCCTGACAAATGATATTTACGAACCCGATGGAAGTTTTATCCTGGCGACCAGACTATCTGCCGCTGGTGCAACCCAGACACACTATTCAGCGGTTTGTGATGATGAGGATTATTTTGTTTTTGAAACCCTCACGGGGACCAGCTATGTCATAGAGATAGATGCTGCAACAGGCACAAAAATTGATCTTACCATATCACTGTATTCAGTGGCAGGCGATTTGGTTGGTTTTAGTGATGATCAAAGTGCTACAAATGTGGATCCATTACTTGAATGGACATGTCCAGATAGTAGCGACTACTATTTTGTTGTGAAAAAATATTGGGATTATCTGGATCCAGGAAATTCGCTGGACGATGAGAAGGGTGCCTACACTGTGAGCGTGGATGTGACAAAGAATTTGCACTCCAGTCCCTATTCCAATATTTATAAGCAGCGTTCAATGCCCCCATCAACCCGTACACCGGCTAAATTCTTCCAGCATTAACAACGACAGGCCAAGTATAAACCCTTAAACATTTGCCAGCATATGCGGCTTGAAGAAGGCTTGCCAATTGGCATGTGGAGAACTATTCTGAGCAATAGGGTTTCCTTGACTTCAAGGAAAATATGATTAAGATAAATCGCGCATAACGCACATTGTGTGATTTGTTAATAAATTAGGCCCCGGGAAATGAGGGGAAGAGGAAAAGAATGAAACGTAAACTTATAGTTCTATCACCAGTGATCATTCTGGTTGTGGCTTACCTGGTCATGATGATATTGATGTCATTTAAGATAGAACAGCCCAAACGTACTGCCATGGTCAATCCTCGCCTTGTAGAGACCAGGATAGTTGAGCTGGGAGATGTTCCTGCCACCCTGACCACTTTTGGCACATTGGCCTCCAGTCAGCCAGTGAGCTTGATCAGTGAAGTCTCCGGAACACTGAAGCCTGGGACCATTAAATTCCAACCCGCCCAATCCTTTAAAAAGGGTGATCTTCTCCTGAAGGTTGATGATCGTCAGATCAAGCTGCAATTGAATAGCACAAAAAGTGATCTGCTCACCGCTTTGGCGACGCTCATGCCAGAGATCAAGGTGAGTTCTCCAGAAATATTCCAGACCTGGCAAAGCTATTTTAACACCATCAATTTTGAGGATCCAATTCAACCCCTGCCTGAAAGCAGCGACCAGCGGATCAAAGCGCTCATGGCACGCTACAATATCTATCGCTTGTATTTTTCGGTGCAGGACCTGGAAATTCGTGCTGCAAAACACTATTTCTATGCGCCATTTAATGGTTCCATTGTTAGCGCGCAGCTAAGAGTCGGCAGTACAGCCGCCCCTGGAACACGCCTCGCAGAGATCATCAATCTGGATGAGCTGGAGGTTGAAATACAAGTTCCGGCTGCTGATGTTCGCTGGATTGGAACCAATGCCGAAGTAGACCTGACAACCCCGGATGGTTCCATCAAATGGAAAGGTCATATCGATCGTATTGGCAATGTCATCGATACAAAGTCCCAATCCATCTTTGCATACATAAAGCTTGATGACACTGCGGATGTGACGCCGACTGCAGGTATATTTTTACGGGCAAATATTGTTGCTCAAACCATTCCCAATGCGATGAAAATATCCAGAAGGGCGGTCTATGAAGAGTCATTTGTCTTCCTTGTAGAGGATTCAAAATTTGTCCAGCGTGATATTGACATCGCCTTTGAAGAAGGGGACTATTACATCCTTAATGGTGGATTGGCACCCGGTGATACACTGGTTTCAGAGCTTCTGCAGGGTGTTTCTGCTGGTATGCCCGCCAAACCCATTCCTGATCTTGACTTGAAGGACTAGGCTAGTTCCATGAAACGTATCATTGAATTTTTCGCTGGTTATCCGATCTGGTCGAATGTCTTATTGTTTGGTGTATTGCTGTTCGGCATGATCGCCCTGAGCAATCTCCGTTACTCGACCTTTCCTGAGATCGAACCAAATCGGATTAGTATTCAGGTTCTTTATCCAGGAGCCTCCCCGGAAGAAGTGGAAGAGGGTGTTGTTTTAAAAATAGAGGAAAACCTGGATGGTCTTGATGGGATCGAACGTGTTACCTCAACCTCAAGTGAAAATGTAGGGTTTGTCAATGTAGAAACCATCAGCGGTGCTGATATGGACAAGGTTCTGACGGATGTTAAAAATGCCGTTGACCGGATCGGTTCATTTCCTCTGGGGGCAGAGAAGCCCGTTGTCTTCCAGCAGAAATTCCGTAGCCGGGCACTCTCGATCGTACTCTTTGGAGAAACAGATCTACGCACCATGAAGATTTTCGCCGAGGAGATGCGGGATCGTCTGATTTCCACGCCAACCATCTCTCAGGTAAACATTCAAGGCTATCCAGGTGTGGAAATATCCATTGAGGTTTCAGAAGCAGACCTCAGGCGATATAAACTAACCTTTGATGAAATATCACGTCGGGTGCAATCCGAGAATGTCAATTTGTCAGGTGGAAAATTCGAAACCCAGGATGAGGAAATTCTGATTCGAGCCTATGGCAGGGAATATCGGGCAGCTGATCTGGAAAATTTAGTGCTCAGGGGAGATAGTGATGGGAATCTGATCTATCTGAAGGATGTGGCTACCATCAGGGAGCGTTGGGCAGACACACCAGATAAGACCTATTATAATAATCAAACAGCCGTTGTTTTGAATATTGAAAAGACCAAAGAAGAAAATGTTCTCGATGTGGCTGCTTTGGCTAAACAAATGGTCACAGAGTTCAATGAAGAGAACAGTGTCATTATCGCAAAGGTTTTGAATGACAATACTATCAGTTTACGCCAGAGAATTGAGCTGTTGATAAACAATGGATTTATCGGACTCATCCTGGTGATTCTCAGTCTGAGTTTCTTCTTAAATCTGCGCATTTCATTCTGGGTGGCTCTAGGTATTCCCTTCTCTTTTGCCGGCATGTTCCTGGTTTTAAGTTTTGCGGGGATAACACTAAATGTCATCTCCCTATTTGGGATGATCATCGTAATCGGTATTCTGGTGGACGATGCCATTGTGGTCTCGGAATCTATTTTTACTGAATATGAAAATGGAAAAAAAGGCATTCGTGCGGCAATTGATGGTACCATCATCATGCTGGGACCCGTCACAACATCCGTCCTGACAACCATTCTGGTGTTTGTACCCTTCTTCTATCTGGATGGTTTTTTAGGTCGATTTATCTGGAATCTGGCAGCTGTGGTCGTCGCTGCCCTGATCTTTTCGCTAATTGAATCATTCCTTATTCTACCGGCTCACCTGGCCCACTCAAAGGGTTTGCATGTTCATGCAAAAGATTCGGCTATGCGGAAGCGGATAGAACAGATCATTCGCTTTATGACCCAGCGGTTGTACGCGCCATCATTGAGGTTCGCCCTGAATCACAAATGGCTAACGGTTACCGCGCCGATTGCCACCGTCTTGATCACGGTCGGTCTGTTCAGGGGTGGATTTATCGGATTTACATTTTTCCCCTTTATCGATGGTGATACGCTTCCAGTAAATATCAGTCTTGTTGCAGGAAGGCAGGAGGCTGATGTTGAACGTATCTTGAAAAAAATCGAGACCGTGGTGTGGGAGGTCAATACGGAAATGAGCGCGGAAAGAGAGGATGGGCAACAACTCATTCTTGGAATCAAGCGTGATATTGGCTCAAATGATTTTGGTGATGCTGGTAGTCATACAGGAAAGTTGACCTTGCAGTTGCTGGATGGTGAAAAACGAGGTCTTGATAGCTATATCATCGGTAACCGGCTGCGAGAGGCGATCGGTCCAGTACCTGAGGCACAAAAAATATCTTTTGGACGTACCAGTTTCTTCGGAAAGCCGGTTCAAGTGAGTCTTTTAGGCAGCAATATCAATGAGTTGAGAAAAGCGAGTGTTCTGCTTACCGAGGAGTTGGAGCAGTTTTCTACCTTACAAGATGTCTCCCTTGGAAGCAAAGAGGGGAGAAGGGAGATCGATATTAAGCTGAAGCCCCGCGCCTACTCATTGGGTCTTACACTTAGAGATGTGGCCGGTCAGGTTCGCCAGGGATTCTTTGGACAGGAAGTACAGCGAATTCAGCGGGGTCAAGATGAGGTTCGCGTTTGGGTCAGGTACTCCCCGGAGGATCGATCCTCTCTTGGGTTTCTTGACCGCATGAGGATTCGGACGCAAGATGGATCTGAATATCCATTTGGTGAACTCGCCGATTATACCCTGAAACGGGGAATTACCTCCATCAGTCATCTTGATAAAAAACGAGAACTCACTGTTGAGGCTGATCTTGCTGATGCGGGAATGGACTTGCCGCCCATATTAGCTGAGATTCGCAATGAGGTAGTTCCGCGGGTTCTTTCACAGGTTCAGGGTGTGCAGGTGTCCTATGAAGGTCAATCCCGGGACCAGGCAAAGACTGGTGCCAGTTTCCAGCGGACCTTTCCACTGGCATTTGCTGGTATGTTCATCCTCCTGATCCTGGTCTTCCGCTCATATATCCAGGCCATGCTTATCTTTGGATTGATACCATTTGGGGTGATCGGAGCGTTCTGGGGTCATGGATTACATGGCATCCAGGTCAATACACTTTCTATTTATGGTATCCTTGCGCTCACTGGTATTATTGTAAATGATAGTATTGTCCTGGTTGATAAGATCAATCGAAATCTAAAGCACAAAATGAAACTGTATGATGCTGTCTATGATGCCGGGGTCAGCCGTTTACGTCCGATCTTGCTGACGACATTTACAACCGCATTTGGTCTGGCACCCCTGATCTTTGAAACCAGTCGTCAGGCTCAGTTTTTGATTCCCATGGCCATTTCACTGGCCTATGGTCTGCTGTTTGGGACCTTTCTCATCCTGGTGGTTCTCCCGGCGGCGTTTCTGGTCACCAACAAAGTTCGAGTTGTCTGGATGAAACTATACCATGGGGTCATAGTAACCCCTGAGGAGATTGAGCCTGCCGTAATGGAAATGAGCGTAGGAGATATTGGGGCTATGACAAAGTAAA
>CAZVSF010000017.1:18897-23272 GCA_964630195.1 uncultured Lentisphaeria bacterium | reverse complement strand
AGGTCACTTATACCGTAACCCACTCAAATACAGTCAATTACAGCTCTTCTTGAGAGACTTCTGTATCATATGAGTTTGAGTGAAACCATTGGAGTAATGAGTGACCCGTTCAATCTTCCAGCTATCTGTTGGAAGCGCCTCATTGAATAAGCTGATACCTCTCCCCAAAAGCACAGGGACCTGGGTAAGTATGAACTCGTCAACAAACCCGGCTGCTAGAAATTGTTGAATGATGTCTCCGCCATCCAAATAGATATGATTGTCACCCCGGGAGATAAATTTTTGCACCAGATCTTCAGGTGATCCCTGCATGAAATTAACTATAGCTCCGTCAGGTAATTTGTGAGGAGGTGTTTGACGGGTTAATACGGTCACTGGGGTATTACCGTACGGCCAGGTACCAAACCCAAGCACCTGGTTGAACGTCTTGCGTCCCATCACCAACCTATCCACAGAACTCATTAGAGCTCCAAAACCCATATCTTCCTGCGGATCTTCATGGGGCGGGAGATCGTTGAGCCAGTCTACACCACCACGCTCATCAGCAATAAAGCCGTCCAGGCTGATCGCCATGAAAACTGTAATTTTCATCAGGAGCCGATTACTCTGGACGAACGACCATGAGATATAGTGCTATGAGTGGCAAAAGGGTGGCAATGCCACCCACAATGGCCCACCAGCGATTCAGGGTCTTGTAGCGGATCCCGGCCTCCTTAATGCTATGAGATGCTTCCAGGAGGTGCAGCTGTTTTCTCTGGATGGGGATGAGAATAGCAGCCCAGAGTATGGCAGATATTGTCAGCAGGGCGTAGCTATGGTAGATCCATGGATGAGCAGCAATACCACCCACGCCAGGAGCCAGCATATGCCCGGTGATACCAATGAGCAACACACCGGGTACAGTAAATATGATGTCAGTTCGTTGGGCAAGTTTTATTGAAAAAATATGGATGGTTTTGTCGTCAAGCTTTTGTGCCCTGATTCGCCAGACTGCTGTTACGATGATATTTCCGAGGAATAGCACAACACCCAGGATGTGAAGCAATTTTATCATGAAAATAATCTCCTTTTAGGCCTTGAAATTAGACTGCCCAACCCATGTGAACAAGGGAATCAAAAGGAATGTGGATGAGATATTATTCCTGGAGTGATGTTGGACTCGCCAAGTGAACTAGCCCAGGGAAAAGCCCTGCTCCCAGGAGAACAGGGCTTACGGGAAACGGAGGTTGTGGGACCCGACCTGGCGGGGTGAAACCCGAATAAACGGGCAAATTGATCTTTAGATCAGTGCCGCTTTAGAGGGACATGCCCTCCTGGCGACGAATGTACGTCGGTACTGAAAGGTCATCACTAAAATGCATAATCACTTCTTCAGACTGTTGACGTTCAAACGTGGGGATTTCCATTTTCTCCCGATCTTCAAATGATTCGATACGGGGTGCTATTTTTGGCTCTGTATTTTCATTTACAGGAGCCTCAATGACGATCTCTTCTTCAGCTGGTTTGGAAGCTGCAACTGGAGGAGTAGGTCGATAGACCCGAGCGGGCTGAGTCTCTTTCCGGTCAAACTTGAGATCTGAATCATGGTGAAAACCTGTGGCGATGACCGTCACCCGAAGTTCATCACCCATGTTTTCATCAATGACTGCTCCCATGATAATGTTGGCCTGATTACCGACCTCCTCAAAAATGAGGTTGGCAGCTTCATCAACTTCAAAAAGTGACATATTGGGACCACCCGTAATATTGATCAGGAGACCCTGGGCACCATTGATGTTCGTGTCATCAAGTAAAGGTGACGATATGGCGGTCTGAGCGGCCAATACAGCGCGTTCTTCACCTGAAGCTATGCCTGTACCCATAATAGCATCACCCATGCCTTCCATGGTCGTTTTGACATCCGCATAGTCAAGGTTGATCAAACCGGGAACATTGATCAGGTCTGAGATACCCCGTGTTGCCTGGAGCAATACAGAGTCTGCTTCGAGAAATGCATCTACCATGGTCGTGGTTCTTTCAACGATGGATAGAAGCCTCTGATTTGGAATGACAATGAGCGTATCAAGATATTGACGCAGATTGTCAACGCCTTCTTTACCACGTGTGGATCTTTGAGGACCTTCGCAACGGAAAGGTGTCGTCACGATTCCGATGGTCAAAGCGCCTATTTCTTTTGAGATCCTGGCGACGACCGGTGAGGCACCTGTTCCTGTACCACCGCCCATACCTGCAGTAACAAAGACAAGATCAGAGCCATCAAGGGCTGCTGCAATAGCCTGGGCATCTTCTTCTGCGGCTGCTTCGCCTACATGAAGCTTTGCACCGGCACCCAGACCTTTGGTAATTGTCTTGCCAATCTGGATTTTGACATCTGCCTTGCTGTGATCAAGAGCTTGAGCATCAGTATTCACTGCGATAAACTCTACACCTGAAAGTTCTGAGTCAACCATGCGGTCGATGGCATTGCTACCTGCACCACCTACACCGATCACTTTGATCCGAGCTTTCTGTTCTTTTAGACTATCAAATTCAAACAACATGTTAGTATCCTCCGTTTTGGATGTGGTTTCTTATTAAAAATTTTTCTTAAAAAATTCAGCGATCTTCCTGAAGAATTGAGCAATGGTTCCGCTATTGTAGCGGATGGTCTCCTCTGACTGGAATTTTGCTGCATAAGCGATCAGCCCTGTAGCTGTCGCATATTCCGGGCTATCGATCATTTCCGTCGTATCAATGAATCCAATAGGATTGCCCAGGCGGACGGGCATATCAAATACACGTTTGGCCAGACTCAGTATCCCGGGGATCTTGGATCCGCCGCCGGTAAACACCAGACCGGAATTGAGATGCTTCAGCATGCCATTCTCTTCAAGATTTGCTCTCACCATGCGCAAGGTTTCGTCCATGCGGGCTTCGATATACATTGAAAATTCTGCCTCATTGATGTTGCGGTCCTGACGTCCACCGACACCCTTTACATCAAAGACCTTGTCCACCTCAGCTTCAGCTGTGAAACAGTGACCGAATTTCAATTTTAGTTCATCGGCCTGTTCCTCGGTGATGCGCAGGATCCCGGCGATATCTGAAGTGACCTGGTTTCCACCAAAGGGGAGAGAAACCGTATGCTCAACACCAAATTTTGAAATCACAATAGCGTCCGTAGTACCTGCACCGATATCGATGAGACCTACGCCAATATTCTTTTCTTCTTCGGTGAGGACCGATTGGGCTGAGGCGATGGGCTCAAGCACAAAATCCTTGACCTGACAGCCCGCCTGACGGATGGCAGTGATAATATTTTTGGTACTTGATGTAGCAGAAGTAACCAGATGGACCTGAGCCTCCAGGCGACGCCCAGTCATGCCCACGGGATTGCGAAGTCCCGCCTCATCATCAACAGCATATTGCTGGGGAATAACATGAATTATTCGTCTTCCGTTTGGCAACCCCACCGCTTTGGCTGATTCAATGACACGATCAACATCTTCCTGGGTGATCTTTAATTCCTTTTCCATGCCGCGATTGGCAAGATCAGCAATACCGATAACACCGGTTGCATTGAGGCTAAATATGTGCTCACCGGCAATCCCCACGGTTACGTTTCCCGCTTTAATGCCTGCACTCGCTTCTATATCGTCCAGTGCAGTTCTTATTGCCTTTGCAGTGGCCTCGATGTCTACAATGGTTCCACGCCTGAGACCCGTCGAGGGTGAGCTGCTTAGGCCGACCACCTTGAGTACATCTTCATGATCAGGTTCAGCTGCAATCGCACATACCTTTGATGTCCCAATGTCTATGGCTACATAAATACCACGGCTATTCATCGTGTTTCTCGCTCCTTTACGATGACCTGGCGATCATATCGCAGATCGATATACTGATAGGGACTTATGATCCCTGAGTCTGATTCTTCAGAAATAAATGTTTCAAGAATAATGCTATTCACCAATGCATCATCTTCATTGCCCAGCAGAACGGTGGTTCCATGTGTGGCCGAAATGAGTTTGATACCTCGTCTGTCATAAGAAATCTCGGATATATCCAGATAAAGCGCTTGATGCTCCTTGCGGATCTTCTTCAGGAAATTCACCAGCATCTGAACGGTCTCATCAGGAATGACCTGGCCAATATTTGAGGCTGCCACTTCAACATTTATGCCGGTAATGATGGGTAAATTGTAGAGCATACCCTTATCAGGTAAAGGCAACAGAATTGCTTTTTCATCAAGTGTCATGATGTCTGTTATGGCTATGTAGGCAACGGGAAGAACATCATATAGATAGACATCCAGTGAATGGGGGTAGTTTCGAGTAGCTTTGGCACTTCGGATGAGGGGATAGTCTAGAAAACGCTCTTGAATTTCATCCAGATCAAG
>CAZVSF010000017.1:0-18797 GCA_964630195.1 uncultured Lentisphaeria bacterium | reverse complement strand
CACTTCGGATGAGGGGATAGTCTAGAAAACGCTCTTGAATTTCATCCAGATCAAGTTTGGACAGGGAGCTCCCCAGGTAAACTTCTGTAAGACTTTTGACCCGTTCTGGGCTCATCGTCCGCTGGCCATAAAGATTGATAATTTCAACCTCGTCACTGTCGAGAAAATCGGCATAGGTAACACCTAAAAACGCGAGCAGGAGAAAAATCAGCATTATTGTGGCTGAAAAAGCCCAGCTGAGTGCGGGAATATGATATGGTGAAGGACGTGCCACTTAGGCATCCTCCTCAAGAAAATATCCATGGAGCTTCCAGATGTCACCGGCACCCATGGTGATGACCAGGTCACCTTCCTGTAAAATATTTTTCAAATGCTGGTGCACTTCGGAGATACCAGGAATGAGTTCAATTCTATCATTGCCGTGAGCGAGGATCAATTCGGAGGTTACGCCTTTAATCGGGCGCTCTCGGGCAGGATAGATATCTGTGAGGATGGCGATGTCCGCTATTTGCAATGCTGCTGCAAATGCTTCTGCAAAATCCCGTGTCCTTGAATAAAGATGCGGTTGAAAGACGGCGATGATCCGGGCATCTGTCCAGCCACTGCGAGCTGCCAGCAGGGTGGCTTTCAATTCCGAGGGATGATGGGCGTAGTCATCAATGAATTGGACCCCATTTTTGTGCCCTCTGAGCTGAAATCTTCGTTCTACTCCCTGAAATGATCCAAGTCCAGCTTGAATATGCTCAAAATCGACCCCCATTTCGTGGGTGAGTGCGCATGCTCCCAGGGCATTCATAATGTTATGCTCACCGGGCATCCGAAGATGGATTGTACCCAGAATTTTACCTCGATTCACGACTGTGAATTGGCTACTAAAGGCATTGACTTCAATATCAATGGCACGATAATCAGGACGATAGGTCAGACCATAGCTCACGACGGGGTAGGGACTTCTGTTTGCCAAATCCAGCAGTTCCATATCATCCCCCTGGAGCACCAGTATTCCGGTCTCCTCCAGTGACGAGATGAATTGGAGAAAGGTGTCCCTCAGGTCCTGTAAGTCTTTGTATATGTCCAGATGATCCGCTTCAAGGGTCGTGACAATAATCTGAGATGGTTTGAGTGCTAAAAAGGAACGATCATACTCATCGGCTTCAACAACGATAAACTCTTCTTTCCCGAGACGTAGATTTGATCCTAGATCTGGAAGAATTCCTCCGACCAGAATGCTGGGATCACGATTCGCAGCGATCAAAATGTTTCCGACCATTCCTGTTGTGGTTGTTTTTCCATGTGTGCCGGCAATGGCAAGCGTCTCTTCGTATCGTCTGGCAATCTGCCCCAGTAATTCTGCTCGTCTGATCTCTGGAATACCATGTGCCTCGGCATAGGCGCGTTCTGGATTGTCTGGTGCTACCGCACTGGAAAAAACGACAAGGTCAGCCGACGCCGCATGGGCAGAATCATGACCGATATGCACTTTAATGCCAGCATTGCGCAGTGATTGTAGCAATTCACTATTCACATTGTCCGACCCTGAGACCTCTTTGCCTTGCTGCTTGAGGAGTAGGGCCAGAGCGCTCATGCCAATGCCGCCGATGCCAACAAAATGAATGTGATGAGCTGACTTAAGCACTGGTACTCGCAATTCTTATGATGTTATAACAGATATCCCGGGTTGCGTCAGGACGACTGAGCGTAGCCGAAGCTTTAGCCATACCACTTAATTTCTCTTTATCTGTAAAAATGTCTGTGAGCAGGGGAAGAAAGGCGCCCTCAGCCAGTTCTGTCTCAAGAATGACTTTAGCTGCACCCTCTTTTTCCTGGCTTCTCGCGTTGAATTCCTGGTGATTCCCAGCTGCACTTGGCAGTGGAATAAGTATGGATGGTAAACCAAAATAATTGATCTCAGTGAGGGTCATGGCACCTGCTCGGCACACCATGAGATCAGCAATAGAATAGGCTTTATCCATTTCTTTAATAAATGGTTGGAGCACGATACGTGGATTGGTACCGATCTGTTTTTGGCAATACTCAAAATCAGCCTTGCCGGTCTGCCATAATACCTGCATTCCTAATTTTTCAAGATATTTTGATATGCGATCTACAAAATGCCGGTTGATAGCCCTGGCACCCTGCGATCCGCCCAGTATAAAAAGGGTCGGTGTCTCAGGTTCCAGCCCAAAGTGTTCTGCAGCAACCTCTCTATCGATAGATTTGCCCATGGATCTAACAGGATTTCCAGTGAGTAGTGTGGCGGAATTCTTCAGGAAGTTTTTGGCATCTTCATAGGTGAGGAATACCTGCCTGGCTTTGGGTGCAAACAGACGGGTAACCATTCCGGGGTAACTGTTTTGCTCCTGCAAAATAATGGGAATGTTATTCCTCAGGGATTGACGCACTGGTACTGCACTCGCATAACCCCCCGTGCCAACCGTTATATGTGGATCAAACTGTCTCAGGGCCTTGTTGGCTTTTATAATCGAGGATATCAAGCGGGCGGGGAGCATTAAATTCTGTTTTAATCCGGCAAAAGATATAGCGCGTGACAACCCCCTGATTGGCAAAGCTTCCAGCCTATACCCGGCTTCGGGAATGAGAGTCGTCTCCATACCATAATCGCTACCGAAGAACAGGACCTCAACATCATTGAAAGCGCTATCTCGGGCAACGCATTCCTCAAGCCCCCCTGCAATAGCCAAGGCCGGAATGATATGCCCCCCGGTTCCTCCACCAGCAAAGGCGACGCGTAAGACGTTATCAGAAGTCAATGTTCAGAACCCTTTCTGCTGATAAAATTCTACCTGATTCATTGTTCGAGGAAATGTTGAACAGGATACCAAGCATGACTGAAGTAGCTAAAAGATTGGACCCACCATAGGAGATCAGGGGTAAGGGAAGACCTGTTGTTGGTAAAAATCCTGTGACTACGCCAATATTTACCATGGCAAAGCTGAACAACGAAAAACTGATACCAATAGCCAGAAGCATGCTAAAGGAATCCGCCGAATTTCTGGCTATTCGCAATCCCCTTAAGAAGAGCAACAGAAAGAGCAGAAGGAAGAAAGCTGATCCTACGAATCCAAACTCTTCCCCAAGAATACTGAATACAAAATCTGTGTGAGGCTCGGGGAGAAAGAGATCCTTCACGTAGCTGTTCCCCAGACCTACACCACCTACACCACCATGTGCAAGTCCCATGAGTGAGTGATGTACCTGGAATCCCTCATTGGCCACATCCACATTGTCACTAAAGAAAGTCATAATGCGTTTCCACATATAAGGTTTGCTCCAGGCATAGCCCATTGCGGTGATAGAACCAACGGATAGAAATGCGGATATATGACTGATTTGTACATTCCCCAGGTAGAACAGGATGATGCAGAGCATCATTATCATGAGTGATGAGGAGAGGTCCGGTTGGATGGCAACGAGGGCTACAACACTGCAGACAATGAGAAAGGCAGGGAGAACACTTCTCTTAAAATCAGTTAAAGTTTCCTGATTACGGTGCAGATAATCAGCAATGAAAATGATCATCCCGAGTCGGACAAAGTCAGCAACCTGCAGGCTGAACTTCCCAATATACAACCAGCGAGCAGGATGGGTAAAGCCCATGGACTTGTTGTAAACCAGTACACCAACCAATAGCATATACATGCCAACAAGGAGGATGTAGCGGAGTGGTTTGAAATATTGATGGGGAAATCTGGCAAACAGGATACCCAGCATAACGGCTATACCACCATTCATAAGATGGCGTTTTAAATAGTGCATTGAATCTGCGTTCTGTGAAGTTGAGGCAGAATACATGACTACCGATCCAGCTACAAAGAGGATAACAACTATAATAAACAATACTTTATCTAAATGAAAATATTTCATAGTGACCATCCTTCTCGATCCTGGATGAGCTGACGAAAATGATCACCACGTGCTTCAAAATTTTCAAACTGATCAAAACTGGCGCAGGCCGGGGAGAGGAGTAAAACATCTCCGGTCTCACCAAGATCCAGACAGCACTCAATTGCCGCTTTTATGGTCTCCACCATTCTCGTGGCAAGAGCAGGACTAATTTGTGTCTCTATGATCTCAGCTGCAGCCCCAACCAGCAATATTTCCTTAATTTTTCCTTCTAACTGGGGAATCAAACTGGTGAAGTCGCCACCTTTGTCCTTGCCACCCAGTATGAGCCAAAGTGGATCATGAAAGCTCTGGATAGCTACCTCTGCTGAGGCAATATTAGTGGCTTTGGAATCATTATAGCAGCGGATTCCCTTCACTTTGCCGACATACTCAATACGATGGGGTACAGCAGAAAAGGTCATCAGACCCTGAGCTAAAATTTCAGGTTCCTTCACATAATCCATGACACAGGCGATGGCTGCCAGGGCATTGCTCAAATTGTGATTACCTGGCAGAGGGAGCGCTTTTGCGGGAAGGATTGGACTCCATTCACTGTTTCGCATCATTCCCATAATGCTTTCTGCCAGCATGGCATCCCCGCCGGATTGACTTGTGACAGAAAAATATCGCGTATGTTCCAAATTGATATCATGGCGTGAAAGTTCGGGATCATCCCGATTGATCACGGCTATACATGTATCATCCATATTCTTGAAAATACTCAACTTTGAATCATAATAGGCTGCCAGACTCGGGTAGCGATCCAGGTGATCTGGCGTAAGATTAAGTATTGCCGCCACTTGCGGTTTAAATGAATCAATATTGTCCAACTGAAAACTACTAACCTCCAGGACAAAAATGGGTTTTGAGACATTTTTATCCAGGCTATCCAGGAGCACCTCTGATGCGGCCACGCCAACATTACCACCTAAAATGCTATCATAGCCAGCAGTCTTAAGCAGGTGATGGATCAGATTTACTGTTGTCGTCTTTCCGTTAGAACCGGTGACGGCAATGATCGGTGCATCAATAAACCACGAGGTCACTTCAATTTCTGAATAGAGTGGAATATTCTCACTTCTGATCTTTTGAATAATATCTGCATTTTCTGGTATACCTGGACTGACGACCACAAAGTCACTTTTAAGCACATCTGGAGAATGGTAACCAAATTCAAACTCTGCATCGATATCAGCTAATATCTGTCGTTTATCTGCGCTGAACTTGTCAGCATCAAATTCACTTAAGAGGACCTTTGCTCCAAAATGTCTTAGCAACCTGGCAGCACCCATTGCCGAGCGCTGACTGCCAAGGATGGTGACGTTCTTGTCTTTTATATCTGCTTTGTTCATCTTACCTGATCTTGAATGTTGTCAGCGTTAAAAAGGCAAATAGAATTCCCAGAATCCAGAACCGGATGACAACTTTATTCTCATCCCAGCCTTTCAGCTCGAAATGATGGTGAATGGGAGCCATACGAAAGAGTCGACGACCTTCACCATACTTTTTCTTTGTATATTTGAAATAGCGCACTTGAATGATCACGGAGAGGGATTCAATAATGAAAACACCACCGGCAAAGGGTAGTAAGAATTCCTTCTTCAACATGACCGCCACCGCCCCAAGTGCGGCACCCAGAGCCAGCGACCCGGTATCACCCATAAAGACCTCTGCAGGTCGGGCGTTATACCAGAGAAATCCCAGCGAAGCTCCTATAAGTGCCGCACAAAAGACAGTGAGCTCTCCTGCACTAGGGAGATATATGATATTTAAATATTGACTAAAATCAGCACGACCCGTGATATAAGCAATACCAGCAAACACAAGGGCTGCAATGGCCATAAGACCTGAAGCCAGACCGTCAAGGCCATCACTCAAATTCACAGAATTAGACGTTGCCGTGATCACAAAAATGACGAAGGGGATGTAGATCCAGGTAGATTTCAGGTCTATGACAAGATCCTTAAAAAAGGGCAGGGTTGTGGCTGTCTCCACACCCGAAAATTCGGGATGCAGGACCATAACCGTTCCCAATACCAATCCCAGGCTGATCTGCCCGAGGAGTTTATATCGCGCTATTAGTCCTTTTTTCGATTTTTTGACTGCCTTCAGATAATCATCGATAAAACCGACGATACCCATCCAGAGCACAGAGACCACCATCATCTGTATATACACATTATCCAACCGTGCAAACAGCAGAGTGGGTACCAGAATGGCTCCAATGATAATGAGTCCACCCATGGTAGGCGTCCCGGCCTTGGCTGCATGTGTTTCCGGTCCAGAGCTCCGTATGGTTTCACCGATCTGCATGTTGTGCAATTTTTTGATTATCCAGGGTCCAACGATAAAGGAGAACAGGATAGCCGTCAGCGAAGCACTGGCCGATCGGAAGGTGATGTAGCGGAATACATTAAATGCAGAAAAATAATCTTGCAGGGGCAACAGGAGATGGTATAGCATTATTTGCTTTCCTTATAGGCTTTGATAAAATCTTCCAACTGCATCCCCCTGGAACCTTTCAGGTAGACCAGATCACCAGCGTGAACTTCATCGAGGAAATGCGCTATGCTCCTGACCCTATCAGGGGTGTAATAAGTCTCTGTAAAACCCTGTTTTTTTAAACGTTTAGCAGTAGAGACAACTTCATGGCCCAGAAGGATGATATGATCAAATCCAGCTGCTATCATTTGGTCTGCAGCGTCAGTATGAGCCTCAACACTATGAACCCCAAGTTCAAGCATATCAGCAAAGATCAATATCCTACGGCCTGAATTCTTTATCACGGAGAAGGTCTCAAATCCAGCTTTTACATTCGCGGGATTGGCATTGTAGGCGTCATTGTAAAAGTGTACCTGATCAATTTCTTGATACTGCATGCGACCACTTTCCCCCGAGTAATCTTCCAGGGCTTCCTGAAGCTGATCGTATCGTATGCCATTTTGGAGGGCTATGGTTGCAGCTGCACCAGCATTGAGTGCGATAGGCTTACCTGGCTGAGTGAGATGGGCGGAGAAGTTGCTAAATTTTAGCGTATAGCATCCCTGGAGGTCTGGTCCTGCCATTGAAAAGTTCCGCTCGCTCGCTTCTTTGAAGCTAAATGGTACCGGGTTGGTACAATTCGTGGCTAGTCCGGCGACTTTTTCATCATCCAGGTTAACATAGGCTCGACCAGCCCTCTGCTGCAGATACTGGAACAACTCTCCCTTGGTAGCCTGGATCGTTTCAAGATCCTTGAAAAATTCGGTATGCGCCAGGCTGATATTGGTGATGAGTCCCTGGTCTGGTAGGGCAATATCGCAAAGATATTTGATATCACCTTTTTGACTGGCCCCCATCTCGATCACGGCGATCTCATGTGATGCGTTCAGCATCAGAACTGTAAGAGGTAATCCTATATGATTATTGAAATTACCATCGGTAGATAGAACCGTATAACGCTTGCTGAGAATATGACTTAACAGGTTCTTCGTGGATGTTTTTCCGTTTGTCCCGGTAATGGCGATGACCGGGATGTTAAAAAGTTTCCGGTGTGCAGTGGCAAGGTCAGCTAGAGCTTTCACAGGATCTTCTGTCATTATCAGTGGGATGGAAGCCTCCCAGGCTTCACATCCTTCCCATGAAGTGGAGGCCATGACTGCTGAAGCGCCACGGGAAATGGCTTTTGGGATATAGTCATGACCATCCACTTGGGTACCAATAAATGCCACAAAAAGATCTCCGGCACTTAAATGTCGAGTATCAATACTGACACCGGTAATGGGAGACGTAATGGCTCCCTTAATGCTTAGGTCAGGGAGCGATTGAATTGTTTCAGCCAGAATAGCCATGTCGCTCCATGAATTGGTCAACAATTATCATATCACTAAAGGGTTTTCTTTCACCCATTATTTCCTGGTAAGGTTCATGACCTTTGCCCAGTACGGCTACGATATCACCGGGTTTGGCTTCAAGTAGCGCAGTGTTGATCGCATCTGTTCTATTCTGAACGATTGAATAGTTCGATCGGTCACCACAACCTGCAATTATTTCCTGGATGATCTTAAGGGGCGCCTCAGTACGCGGGTTATCGTCCGTTATGAAGGCTTTGCTTGAAAGTCGAGTGGCGATTTCGCCCATCATAGGTCTTTTACCCTTGTCCCGGTCTCCACCACAGCCAAAAACAGTAAGGATGCGACACTCAGGATAGGAATCCACAAGGGTGGACAATACAGTTTCCATTGCATCAGGTGAATGGGCATAGTCGACAAAAACCTTGAATGGAGCCTGTGATGAAATTTTCTCAAGACGACCTGGCACCATGGGAAGCGACTCAGCAGATTGTTCAACTTTTTCAATATCGCATTCCAGCTCGATCGCCGCAGCATAGGACGCCAGAAAATTATAGTAATTGAACTTCCCGACGGTATTTACCTGAACGACCCTCTGACCATAGGGGGTATCAAGGGTCAGTTCAACACCATTCCGGTTAATGGAGTGATCCAGGATGTGGTATTCTGCATTGGAGTTGTAGCCATAGCGAATGATCTTCGCAACACAAACCTCAATGATCCTTTCAGCATAGGGGTCATCCATATTTACAATGGCGACAGATTCTTTTGTTAAGCCTTTAAATAGAAGTTGTTTGGCTGCGAGGTAATCTTCCAGGGAGCCATGATAGTCAAGATGATCCTGGGTCAAATTTGTATAGACCGCTACATCAAAAGTGAGACCATCAACCCGATTTTGAGCTAAAGCATGGGAAGAGACCTCCAATGTGACAGCTTTGGCACCATGTGCAACAAATTCAGCCAGTATTTCATATAGATCAGCGCTCTCCGGAGTGGTATGCATAAGATCGATGTCCACTCCTCCCATTTTAGCACCGGTGGTTCCGATGCGTCCGGTTTTGGTTCCGCTGGTATCCAGAAGGTGCTGGACAAAATAGTTCGTGGTGGTTTTTCCGTTTGTCCCAGTGATGGCTACCAGCTTCAAACCCTCTTCTGGATGTCCAAAATAGGAGGATGCGATTTTTGCCAAGATGAGACGTGAATCTTTCACAAGAATGGATGCAATCTCTTCAGGAATGACCAGATCAGAACGGTCATAAACAATAACAGAGGCACCTGCATCAATTGCGTTATCGATAAAATCATGGCCATCGGTGATGAGACCTCTGATCGCAATAAAAAGATGACCTGGTTTAACCTGTCTGGAATCATAGCTGATCCCGGTTACCTCAGCACTTTGATTTCCCTTTGTGCTGAGGACATCTGGAATTTGATGAATGAGTTTAGTCAAATGCATTATTCACCTAAGAAAATTTCTACAGATTGACCTGATTTAAGGATTTTGCCTGCCGCTGGCACCTGTCTGATGACGCGACCACTGCCGTGACAAGTGGGTTTCAGACCCATTGCATACAGTCCTGAGAGACTCATTTTCATACTCATGCCTTTAAGGTCAGGCATGGTTACCTCTGCTGAACTGGCTTTGAGCACAGGCATGGAGGAACTCAGGAGTTGACCCTGAAGCGAGTGAGGCGAATTATGAAGACTCTCATCTTTATCTTTTGGAAGAGATGCCTGTAAATAGGGCTCAGTATCACTTCCGCGGAGATTGTAAATTCTCCGATAAATTTCTTTCGCAATTGGAGCAGCGACCATCCCGCCTGTATAGCCACCCTTCCTGGGATGATCTACCGTGACGATCAGTGTGTATTCTGGGTCTTCAGCGGGATAATAGCTGGCAAATGAGGCGACGTACTGGCTTACATATTTTCCATTTTTAAGTTTTTTTGCTGTACCCGTTTTGCCAGCGATCCGCAGACTGGGCAGAAAGGCTTTGTGACCGGTTCCCTGACTGACGGCATGTTCCAGGATATTAGATAGCGTGTGCATGGTTTTTTCAGATGCGACTCTACGAAGTGCATCGATCCGATCCACTTTTTGCTCAAAACCTTGTGGTGTTTGCAATTTTTCAACGAGTTGGGGCTTCATTAAGACTCCACCATTACCGATCGCCGCATATGCCATGGCCAGTTGCAGAGTTGTTACAGATACCTCATATCCGATAGCAATTTCAGATTTCGATAGATCTGACCAAAATTTTGGTGTTTTTAAAGACCCGCTGCTTTCGTAGGGGAAGTGGACGCCACTCTTTTCACTAAAGCCAAATTTTCTGGCCATATTGAACATTTCTGATTTATCCAGGGCTTCAACAGACTTGATAACTCCAATGTTAGAAGACATTTGCATCACTTCAGAAAAAGTCAGTTTGTCAAAAGATTTCCAATCTTTGACATCAATACCATGAATTGAATACTGACCCCGTTCACAATCGAATACATCCATGGGGTGAACTTTATTTTCCTCGAGAAGTGCTGTCGCTCCGACAACCTTAAAGGTTGAACCGGGCTCGAAGGCAGACATGATGGGGTGTGCGATCAGGGAAGCCTCAGTAATATTGGATCTTGAATTGGGGTTGAAGGTTGGAATGCTGGCCAGGGCTAGAATTTCACCAGTATTAGGGTCAACAAGTATGGCTTCGGCTTTTGTGGCATGATGCCGTTCAATGGCAGCCCTGAGCTCTTCCTCAATAATGATCTGGATGTCAACATCAAGTGTGAGGAAACAATTGTCTCCGTTTGTGGGCTCTTGCTCTCTAAATCCGCCTCGAAACCGCGTATTCCCCTGTCCATCCGAGCCTAATTCTCTCCAACCTTCCAGGCCAGCCAATTGGTGGTCGTAATGTTCCTCCAGGCCGGACAGACCATGATTATCAGTTCCAACAAAACCGATGAGGGGGGCAGCAACATCCCCATAGGGATAGTAGCGTCGTACATTTGGCTGCACCAGCACGCCAGTGGGGAGTGGATTCTGACTTAACTCGCGTCCAAGGAGAGGATTTACATCACGCTCTAAGAAAACGAAAGATTTATTAGACTTCAGCTTTTTGAGATAGTTGCGTTTTGACTTGTTGAAGGTCTTGCTGAATAATCTGGCAACGGCATCTTTATCCTTCACCTCCGATGGGTGGGCTGCAAAGGTGAAATGCTCAATATTATCGGTAAGCTTTTTCCCATTGCGGTCATAAAAATTTCCACGCAGGGGAGAGATGGCTACTCTGCCCTCGAATTGGGATTGCAGATTCTCACCCAGGTTGGCTGGGTCAATCACCTGTATGTAAAACATTCTGATGACGAGAACAGCCCACAGCATGATAGATGTCACAACCACCACGATGTACCGAGCACGGAATTTCTTGTAAGTCATGCTCATCTGAAATTCACCCTGACTTCACGTGACTCAGGATCGGGCTGTACGAGTCCCAGCTTTTCTCTGGCTAATTTGGATAATTTATCTGGCCGCTGAAGGCGATTCCGTTCACTTTGGACCAGGTTGTACTCACCGCGTAATTTGATTTCTTTGGTTCGGAGGACATCAAGCTGAATCTCACTGGCTCTGACCTCTTCACCAATCCATATATATAGGAATAGTAGTCCGGCAACGACTGGGATCATGCCAATATAGAGAATGGTCTTCAATATTTCATTCCGGGTCTCAGATCGTCGCATTTGATGTCCTCTCAGCGACTCTAAGCTTGGCGCTGCGTGCGCGTGGGTTGCGACTTGACTCTTCAGCAGATGCAATCACAGGCTTCGTGGTGATGCGTTTCAGAAGTGGCACCTTTACTTCACTGTCCAGCATACCTGGTTGTCTGGGAATGTCTTGAGATAGTTCGCGGAAATGATTTTTGACCATTCGATCTTCCAGCGATTGATAGGAGATGACGGCTAATCGGCCACCTGGTGCCAGAATTTGAGTGGCAATATCAAGCACGCTCTTGAGAACTTCCATCTCGCGATTCACCTCAATACGGAAAGCCTGGAAGACTCGGGCAAGAGATTTATTCCGAAAACGAGGGTCGACGCTCTTAGAGACTGCCTCCCTGAGCTCATCACTTTGCGTTAATCTCTTCTGGCTCCGCATTTCCACAATTCTTCGCGCTATTCTGCGACTATTCCTCTCTTCGCCATACCGATAGATGATATCTGCCAGTTGCTCCTGGGAGTATTCATTCACCACAGCTTCGGCCGTGAATTCATTTGATCTGTCAAAACGCATATCCAGGGGACCGGTAAGGCTAAATGCGAATCCTCGCTCTGGATCGTCCAGCGAGAAGGAATTCAGGCCCAGATCTAATAAGATTCCGTGGACTTGCTCAAGCTTCAGGTCGTGTAGCACCTGATCCATATTCTCAAAGTTTGTGCACCGGAGGTGCAATGTTTGCTTAATTAGGGAAGGGTCGAATTGTGTGAGGGCAGATTCATCCTGATCGATACCGATCAGTGTTGCATCAACATTTAACAGTGAGGCGATTACTTTGGAGTGTCCACCGAGACCGAAGGTACCATCTATATATACTCCCGATAGATTGTTCAGCAGCAGAGCGCAAACCTCGTCCACCAGTACTGGCGTATGACGAAATTGCGTCTGAGCTATCGGTTTCACGATGATCGAGTATACTTGTCAATGGCTTCAATATCTTCAGCATCAAGTTGGAACTCAGTTTCCTCATAGCGTTTGAGTGTATCCGGATCCCAAATTTCGATTTCGTCGATCATCCCAATGATCACGACGTCCTTTGCAATACCAGCGAGCTGGAGAAGGTTGGCCGGGATGGCGACGCGACCCTGGCTATCGAATTTGAGGGGAGTGGCAAATCGAGTAGCCTGTCTTTTATAGGCTCGGTGTGCTCGAAGCTTAGATGAAAGGGCAAGTAGTTCCTGCTCTTTCTCGCGCCATTTGTCAAGTGAGTAAACGGCAATATTCTCCTCTTCACCTCGTGTCACCACGAAAGTGTCCTCACTCGTCTCCGGTAACGCTTTACGAAATTTCGCAGGAATATTCAAACGACCTTTTGCATCAATTGAATAGCGATATTCGCCTGTAAATGTGTTAGTTCCCATTTCCCGTTTCAGCTTTGTTTGTAGCAGGGATAATTACCCACTATTAACCACAAGTTAGGGAAAACAACCCACAAATCAAGAAAAAATGGAAAAAAATTGAAACAGATTGAGGCAGTCCAGGCTAAACAAACTGGGATCAATACTCCTGTTGTGAGGAAATAATAGTTGTCTAAATATGAATAATAATAATTATTTAAGTGCTTTTAACGAAAATTGTGAAGATGAAACCTGGGGCGCGGGTGATGGTGGGGTGGGTTAATTGCCCATGGAATATCCCCAAAAAAGGAATTGAGAACTGTCAATACGGGGAAAGCGAATTTATAGCGCTGGGTAAGTCTCCAGATGACCACCGTCTTTATCGGAGGTGACCACAATCCAGGAATTGTTGAAGGGTGATCCAGGCAGAGTATCTCCCTGTACAGAGATGAGAGCAGCCTCTCCAGGAAACAATTTCAATTCTGTAGTATCCGTCAGAAGAACATGCAGGGACAGACCGGGTTCTTGATAGAGAGTATCTGAAATCTTACTGCCCTCGTTTCTAATGATAGAGAGGAAGTCAGTTGAGGTAATTGTCAGACTATCAGAGTTGGTATTGAGCAGCGAATCGGAAATCGTCATTGATTCGAGGCTCTCGGTGATATTCATGGGTGGCAATATGGAGGCAATAGATTTTGGCTCTATGTCGCCATCAGATTGTAAAAGACTTTTGCCAAATACGATCACAATGATCATGGCAATAATGACACCAACCAGTCGAATCAAATTACTTTGAGAACCCTTTTCCATTTGTAGTAAATTTTGCGCTTCAGAAAAGGTGGCACCACTCATATCAATAGAGGCGCTGGCGTCGGCAGCAATATTTCCTGAGACCCCTTGCTCACCGGTCAATTTAAGTTCGTTTTCCAACCCCCTGAGGATATCCTCGACAGGATAGTCGATTGCCTGGGCATAGGCTTTCATAAACAGTCTTACATAAGGAACAGGTAGGATGTGGTAATCACCCTGCTCAAGCGCCTGCAAAATCCGAACATTGATTTTTATATCCTCGGAGATCTCCTCCAGGATCAGTCCCTTTTTAAGGCGATGGTTTCTTAAGTCCTCATGAAATGCCACGATAATTCCTCTTCGCTTTGTGCTGCTGAGTTTAAGTATTTTTCCACGTAAATCAAGACCGCAGAAGGGTGGTTCCATCCTTTGCTAAATCTAATTCCCGGGATTTAAGAAAATAGCTATATGTTATAGGATATGAAGAGAGTAGGATCTAATAAGTTTATTCAATTTCTCATTAAAATCTGATAGAGGCAAGCCCACCACATTGTAAAAACAACCCTCAATTCGATCCACAAAAACACTGGAATAGTCTTGAATGCCATATCCGCCAGCCTTGTCAAACGGTGCACCTGAATCAATGTACTGGTCAATTTCAAAATTATGCAGAGGCTTAAAATGTACCTGAGTTAAAACATGGTGGACCTGCTGAATACCCAATGATTTTAATTGAAAACTATAGGCAGTTATTACCTGATGATTCCTGCCAGACAACTGGTTCAGCATTTTTTGAGCTTCGCCCTTATCTGCAGGTTTTCCCAGCACTTTCTCTCCTACAACCACAATGGTGTCTGCGCCAACCACCAGTGACTCTGGATGTTTTAGCGATATTTCCACTGCTTTTAAAGTGGCAAGGTCAGAGGCATACCTGGCGGGGTCATGTCCAGTATATGGTGGTTCATCAATGTTGCTGGCTTCCACAAGGAAGGGAATACCGATTTGCTCAAGCAGCTGCTTCCGACGGGGTGAGGCACTGGCCAGGATCAAGGAGGTGTCGGTCATCAACGTGCAATAACTAATTTTTGTAAACTCTGAGCAGGCTTTTCGAAATCATCATTGTCGGCTTCTACAACCAGAATATATACTCCGTTGGCCAATTGATTTCCAAAGCGATCTCTTCCATCCCAGGGAAAAGAATTAAAACCCTGATTTTGATAACCCTGGTTCTCGGAAATTATTTTTCGACCGGACAGGGTATAGATGGCGTACTGCACGTCTGCTGGATGGGACAACATATAGGTGATGTCAGTATCCGACCTCATGGGGTTGGGGTAATTGAAAAGATCATATATCCTGAAGTCATTGGCTGCAAAAAACTCAAGACGGATGCTGGATTCGCTCGGATTGTTCTGGCTGTCCCAGGCTTTGGCGGAGATGAGATGCTCACCAGGAGGAATTTCCGAAAGGAAGGCAGAGAGGCGACCCTTATCTGAATGGTCCAGATCATATTCAAATAGCTCTGTCACATCATAGGCGTTTTCCCAGTCCTCATCGATGGCAAGGGTGATACCGTGACCCGCCACCCCGGTAAGATTGATGCCCTGCCCATCACTAATTTCAAGTTCGAGGGCTTCATTTGCTGAAAAATGGTCGCCATTAAGAAGTACAGCATTGTCTGATATGAATAAAATATCCGGACCCGTATTGTCCAGTGCGGTTGAGTCAGTACCCATGAATTTTAGCGTATCAATAAATACACTGCCATCCACTCCCGTCTCATCCCAATATTGAACCCGTAATATACCACCGGTTCCTGAATATTTGATATCCTTGGGAAGGGTAAAACTGCCTGCAAAATTCTCATCATTTACAGATATTAAACCACGGAAAATGCGCTTGCCTGGGAGGATATATGAAATGGTGGCAGTTGAGTTAGTCCTGCTTACATAAAATGAGCGGGTGACAGGAGTCGGTGTGTCATAGACCGTGACAGCAGCTCGGGCATTTGCTGCCAGAGTGGTATCTGCAACCCCAGCATAGCTCACGGTGCCCATAGCCTGGATAACAGAAGGAGAGACGGAATTTATATGACCTTTCCTGACTGGAGAGGCCAACCTCAAGGCAGGGTCCGACATTAGGATATATTTTTCATCATTCGGATCTGATCCATCCTGAATATTTTTGGCAAGCATCACAGCAAGACCGACAGGGATTGAACGTCCCGCATCGTCCTCTGGAAATAAAAAATCAAAAAAGTTTGTGAGCAGAATTTTATTAAAAACGCCAAAGGTTTTTCGTGTGGTGGATAGAATACCAACAGCCCCATTGTTTTCCATCAACATGAGCTCTTCTGGCACACATGAGGAGTTTACATCATCATATTTGGCCCAATCGCAGGTTCCTGCTACCCAGAAAGGGAGCTTCAACCCTGTTTTTACAAGGCTGAGGTCAGATACAGTAAAAACTTCTTCCTGAGCCCAGACAGTGGGGGAACCATGTCCGAGATAATTCACCAGGAGGGTGCCGTTATAAAGCGTCTGAATCAGCGCATCTCTCGCTTTTGGTTTTTTGATGTAGGGAGAGTTCGGATCCTGGACTTCAGGATATTCAGTGAGATAAATTTTATTTACATGCATACTTAAAGGCATTTTCCTGACCAGACTCTCTGTGTCTTCAACATGGTAGCGTTCAACAGACTGGGTAGGGCGCAGGGGATCATCTGCCACCAGGGTTACGGTATTGCGCCAAATCCCAGGTGTAGGGCTCAACTCATAATTGATAATTTTATCTATCATGATCTCAAGCTGATCCACATTCTGAGCTGGCAGGCGACCAATAGCAATATCAGGCAGCTTATCAGTGACCCCATCGGCAATGTAAGTATAGCGATCATCCGTTGGATAGGAAGTTACATCGGTATTGCCATCCTTCTGGTAGGTAGGAATGACCAGCTTACTCTGGCCAGTGATATTTCTATAATCGTAATCTGTATCCCCAAGGAATAAGACGTAGCGAAGACGGGGTGTATTCCAATTGAAATATACATAGTGGAGGAAATGCTTTATGGCTGCCGGATCCTGAGTCCCTGCAGAAAATTCATTGTAAATATCCTGAATATTTACAATCTCCACATTTAATCGTTCATCAACAGGGACCTGTTCTTCACGGAGGGTTTTTACTCGCTGCGCTTCATCGATAAATGTTTCTGGCGTGATGATAAGGTAGTCAGCCTGCATATCGGTGCGGCGCAGTTTTGGTTCTCCCAAATTTGAAGCTTCATCCAGTACGACCATTTCGACCTGATCATCCATGAAGCCGATTATTTCGCGTACTCCTGATTGGGCTACTCGAAACTGGTTATGGGAAATTTGCCATTCCCTGACAGCTGTGGGATCGCTTATGTCCCATACATGAAAATCAGCTGAAGCTTCATTGAAATTCAGATTATTGACACTGCCAGGTAGATCGACAAGTCCATATAGATAATCAGCTGAGGGAGCAAGCATTCGATCATAGATCAATCGTAGACTATCCAGGTATATAATGGATGCATTGGAATTGCTTGTATAAGCCAGACGCAGGGTGTTTAATCCATCTCGCAGCATATTTTCCCCAGCACTACCATTTAGTACGATCTGCTTATATAAGCCATTCCCCTGACTAACATTCAGTGGAATGCCGTTTAGTTCAACACTCAGATTATGGGAGAAATTTCCAGCATCATAGTCGATGACCAAGAGGGCATTGAATTGTATATCGGCGTTTAGATCAAGATAATCCTCAGAAAAATTGAGATTAAAGTTTGATGCTGAACCCGTTAGTTTTTCTCCGATCCAGGTCTTTCCGGAATGGAGTTGGTTGTGGAGCTCAGATTCGTGGTAAATGCGTTTTTCATAGGTGTTGACAGTATGTGTTGCGCTGAGCTCGGAAGACGAGAGGCTTGTGATATGATTTGCCGTCTCTGAATCATGGTCTGGGATGCACAACCAGTAATAACGCTGTTTACCGTAGAGATGGGTGAACCCATTGCTCTTGAAGACACCATTGAGGGGTTGAGCAAAGAAAAGAATCTGATCATTTTCGCTGAATTCACCATCCTCAAGACCGCTTGTCTTCATGCTGATTGCTTTGAGGTTATCCGGTGTTGGCTCGGTATTGCTCAGTCCAAATGGGAGAGACTCACCTTCGTAGAATGGCGCGTATACCTGCCAGCTCCTGGGATCGGAATCCGGAATTGTGCCGGGAAACGAATTTACATTGATCTCCTGGATACCCATTTCATTGATGGGGAACCGAAACCATTGTCCAGAGGGCAGGGCATTCGCCACCCGGTTCAATCGCATAGGCGCGATCTTGCCCCACTTTTGTGCCATATCCGAATTGATGTAGGTTGCTATGAGATCTGAATCTTGCCCGCTCCCGGCACCCATGATATCCGGGTATTGAAGTCTGAACGTCAAATGCTCAAGCCGCTGGGATGCGTTTGCATAGGGCAGGATTGTCAATCTTCCAGTATTATAGGATCGGAAATCCTCAGCAGGTGTAACATTCACAATCTGATCGGATGGTATAATCGGCAACTCCAGATCCGGTTTGAAATCACTCCTGCGTATTGAACCCGGTATCCGATCATCAGGACTGGATTGGGTGGCTATAATCTCAATTATGGGCAGTGAGCCATCAGGAGGGAGTAGAATGGGGATGGTAAAGAAAGGAACAATTTTTTCAAGCTCTGCTTGGTAAGTGTATTGTGCATCTGACCAGCGCGGTAACGGAAGACTTTTGTTACCAATATCGAATTCGGAAACATCTGGATGGGGAATGTTGACTTCCAGGGTGATGCTATGCTGATTTTTTTCCAGAATGCTTACATCTATCCCCAGAAGAGATGTGGATAGAACCATGAGAGCGAGTAGTCTATTCATGAATTCCTAAACGAAATCATTCTGGGATTGTTCCAAGTACATCTGCTAATACTAATAGAAAAGCGATTTGGAAAAAGTGAAATGATGGTTTATGGAGCAAAGGGTTGCAATTTATTCTAAAGTGCTTGAACCAGCGAAGCACCAATAAATATTTCAACTCTTCGATTGATCTCGCGACCTGCCTGGGTGTTGTTGTCTCCAATGGGCTGAAATTCTCCAAAACCACCAATTGCAAATATGGAGGGTGG
>CAZVSF010000016.1:11731-23471 GCA_964630195.1 uncultured Lentisphaeria bacterium | reverse complement strand
GTTAATTTATTATTTTAAGGAGTCTTTATGAAATATGAGATGAGTCCCAATATAGCGATTTATGTTAAAGATCTTGTTCTCGCCAAGGAGTTTTATGTAGAGATTTTGGGGTTTAAAGAAGTAGAATCACCTGAGCGCTGGATTGAACTTAAATCTGGTCCCAACCGACTTTTCCTGATGGAATCCAATAAAGAAGAGGGTGCAGTTCACGAACTCTTTGTTACCGACCTTGATCAAGCGAAACTTGAATTGTTAAAGATTGGTTGCAAGGTGATCCGTTGGGAAGGGAAAGGTAAAGACTGTTACGTTCAGGATCCCTTTGGTGTTCTTTTTAATATCTGGGAACCTTGATAAGCTAGTAATCTATTCTTGAATTTATCAGATTCTGTTTCTTGACCACAGCTTCTTTTTAACAATACTCTATGATTTTAGCTCGCTTTTAATTGCAATTATATGCATTATGACTGTGGCATTAAGGTTATCTCAAAAATTTCGCCTTTTCACTTCTCGTGGTAAGGTGGTAGGGGGAAGCTATATTTGATTCTTTTTAAGGGGTCTCTTATTTTGAATATTCAAACATCTGGTAATTGGAGCGCTTCATTCCCAGGTTTTTATAAACCTTCTTTGCGCCGGCATTGTCGTTATCAACGTACAGTCTGATACCAGAAATGTCCTGGTTAGAATCTACAAGAGTTTTAATAAAACCATACATTCGTTTATATAAACCCTGTTTTCTGTATTCCTTTTTAACATAAACACTTTGAATCCACCAAAAGGTGCCATTTCGCCAATCGCTCCATTCGTATGTGATCATCAGGCAGGCTGCAACCTTATCTTCTAATTCACAAACGATATAAAATCCTTTTTCTGGAGCATCAAAAATTGCCACCACTCCCATTTCAAGAGTTTCCTTATCAAGCGATTTTGATTCTGTTTCCAGGGCCATAGCCTGGTTGAATTGAACGAGTGTTGGAATGTCTTTCCGATTAGCTTTTCTTATAATGGGTTTGACAATCATTTGTTTTTCTTGGGTTTAAAGCCAATCCTGTCATATGGATTAATGACACTTGAAATAATGTTTCTCAGATGAGCATTAATTCTCTTGAGATAACGAAAGTATAAGACAAGGATAGACACGCTAGTGGTGTCTAACGCTTCATCATTTTTTGTAATAAGATTGTGAATATAATCATCACATGTTCGACCAATTTCTTTTGTTTCAGAATACATTTCCAGGGCTACATCTTCATCACCACTTTCAATACATTCTGGTGCCGTTTTAAACATCTTTTTTATTGAGTTCTCTATTTCATGTAACTTGTCTTTATTATGATTACTTTTTATCTCTGCTTGATGCATCTCTGTCAAGTCGACCATATTCTTTATATAGTCTCCAATTCTTTCCACATCAATTATCACAGTGGACAAAACTAATCCTGCAGCCAGACTTTCATTTCCTTGAACAGTGAGGTGTGTTATAACTTTGCGCCTTATATCTCTTTCGTATTTATTTATAAGTCTGTCTTTTTTAAAAATAAGTTTTTGAACTGTTTTTCTATTGTCGCCCCACAATGCATCGACTGCGTCATTGAACATTTCTGAATCGATATTTATGGCTTCATAAGTAAGATCCCAGGCTTCATTCAATAAGTTGTCACTGGTCCATAAGTTTTTTATTTCTTTCCACATACTACCACCTTTTATTTTTTATCCGAAGACGATAAACACTATTGGTAAAATATATATCATTGAGTAAACCAGTAAAAATATGATTAGATTTTTCCGCGAAAGAGATACATACTCACTGGTTTTTTCTGCAAGTTTTAAAGGAATAAACTTTAATGGATAAAATATAACTATACCAAAAATGTTGAAAACAAGATGAGCAAAAGCTGCGGTAACAGCTACTGGGTTTCCAGTAGCAAGCGCTGCCAAGACCGCGGTGCCTGTGGTTCCAATGTTCGCGCCCATTGTATAGGGAAATATCTTTCTCAGACTCACGATACCTGCACCAGCCAGGGGAACAATTAAAGATGTTGTGACAGAACTACTCTGTACAATGAAGGTCATTCCCATACCCCAGGTCATACCTAAAAAATCATTTTTAAACAGATACTTATTTATGACAATTTCAATTTTATCTACAACCAGTGATCGTATCGTTTTAATTAAAAGGGCGAGTGCACCAAACATTCCAACCAGGGAAAGTATCATTAGTACCACATCGTTATAAGGGACATTACTAAACAATGAATCAATCATATTAATAACAGGGTTTAAAACTGCTTTCAATGGATTAAACATTTTCATTCCGCCTACGCCTTCGAATTGATGATCAAAGAATAAGGCAGTCTTTTGAATAAAATGAAATTTTAATTCTAATGGGAATAAAACTAAAACTGCACAAACATTAAAAAAATCATGGACAACCCCTGCAGCAAATGCTCGTTTAAATTCTGCTTTTCTTCCAATATGTCCTAGAGACACGATCGTATTTGTCACGGTAGTACCGATATTAGCGCCCATTATTATAGGAATTGCATTCTCCAGATTAACTGCACCACCAGCAACAAGACCAACGACAATGGATGTTGTTGTTGATGAACTCTGGATAAGGGATGTTGCAACAATTCCAATTATTAATCCGGTAAACGGATTAGAAGTTGTCTGCAACATTGCTTCCGCGAAATCTTTTCCAAACAGTTTAAAACTGTGACCCAATAATTTTATGGTAAGGAGAAACAGATAAATTGTAACAATAACCGTTAATATCTTAAGTATCTTTTGCTTCATTTCCGTGTTCACAATATCCCTCAATAATTCTGAAAAAAAAGTGGATCGAGTCAAAAATTCTGATATTCAAAATATCCGTTTATTTGACCAAGGTAATTCCGTGCATATGAGAACCAATTAAAAACTAAGAGCACTCAACACATACAGTAGGATATTAATGATTTTTAATTTTTATAGCCACCGGGCACCCTCTTTTCAATGAAAAAGTCAAAAGAATGACTGATAAGAGTCACAGAGTTAATTCCATTTTTTAAAAAAGACAATGCTTACAGCCATGCTTACGTGCATAATCATGCACTAAAATAGATGAAAACACATGCTTTTATATGACCTCTGGGTCGGGTATAATACTATAGTATTATTTATTTAATATATAGAGTAGTGGTAGTAAGCAAGTATCATAATGTGGACAACTATAAAAAATATAAAGTTAAAATTAATATTATCAAGGATATATATTAATTAAATATTGCAATATTATTGTTGGTAACTACGGTTCAATTGTTAAGAGTTGTTTATCTATTGTTGTGTAATATGCTCTTATGAACACGACTCCAATCCGAGATTAATATAATGGGTCTGTGGATAACTAATGTGTTGATTAGTGTTATAACTCATCGTTAGAGCCATAAGTGCTTTAAAAACAGAGCTGGCATCCCGGCTAGATAAGGAAAGGGCTGTTGATAAAGAGGGTAAATGGTGTGTTATAAATACAAATTCTCAGGAAAGGGTGGATATACTGACCAAAGAAGTAAAGCTATTTGATTTGAATATATATACGTTGACGCTGGTCATCGATCCAGGAGTCGTATCTAGAGCGTTTTTTAAATTCCAAGGCCATTGTTTCAACATCAGACCAATGGTCGGTGAGATTAACTTTGCCGCCAGCCAAGCGCTTGTGAACTTTGATTAAGTGATATTGGTCGGAGCTGTATACTGGCACAGAAAGACTGTTCAGGGGAATATTCAAAAGGAGCTCATGAATATCTTCAGGCAAAAGGGATATGTCAGTCATCCCCATTCTCCCCTTCCTGGATTTCACATACTCATCAGTTGTATATGTTTCAACCTGTTCTGCAATGCTCGTTTTTTTGGAGAGAATGTCCTCTCTGATTTTTAGAACCTTATCATAAGTGGCTTGTTTGTCCTGATCATCAGCCACTGGCATTAGCAGGATATGAGAAATACTGACCTGATCCCCCTGTTTATCATCAAGCTGCAACAAGTGTAACCCGAATTGTGTTTCAACAATTTCACTCATTTCACCAATTTCTAGAGAAAACGCAGCATCTTCGAAAGGTTTCACAAAGACACCCCTGCCAACAAAACCAAGACTCCCTCCATTGGCCGCAGAACCAGGGTCTTTTGAGTATTTTTTTGCTGCATCAGAAAAACTGATTTTTCCATCCAGAATATCTTGTTTGATTCCGAGCAATTGGGCTTCTAGTTGTTCCATTTTCTCATCGCCCAACTCAACGGACACTGAAAGAATCGAAAAATCTACCTGAGGGTTTTTATCCGGGAAACTGTCCTGCCAGGTTACATAAAAATCTTCAACCTCCCGACGACTCACCTTTATTCCACTGAAGAGCTCCATTTTGACTTGCTCTATCAACAAGTTGGTACGGATCTGGTCCTCATAATACGACTTGATTTTATAATGATCCACCCCAAACGCTTCAGCTGCTTTTCTCAGGCTGCCATACTGCATCTCGATGTTATTAAGTGACTGTTCAAGCTGCATCTGTACACTTCTATCTTCAACTTCTATGGTTTCCTGGCGAGCATATTCAAGCAGCACCTGCTGATTGAGAAGCTCTTCGAGTGCCTTTACCCGGAGCTGTTGGATAACCTCAGGGGAGGAGTAGGAGGGGATCTTAGCCTGCATGGCAAATAACTGGGTAACCTGATCAACCTCAGAATAGAGAATAGCCTTCTCTCCAACGATTGCTGCGACACCATCAATTAATTGTTGAGCGCTGGCATTTAGAGCGAACAAGACGGACAAAAGAAAAACAATAAGGCGCATGAGATATTACCTACTCTATAACACGATTATACAAAACACTCTTATTAAATAGAATGCTTCCAGACTTTCGAAGACTGTCCACAAGCTGTGTTTCAATATGACGTTGTCGATTAATAGAAAGCCTGGCAGCAATTTCTTCCCAGACCTCGTCCAGACTTTTTATGGATCCGCGATCATGCCAGGTTTTAACCTCTACAAGATGATAGCCAAGATCTGTTTTGATGGGACCAAAAATTCCGGGGCGTTTCTTCTTTAGCAGATATTCTTTTACATCAGGAACAAGATTTTCGACCTTAAACAACCCCGTTTCCTTTGGACGCATGGCGACGATGGATTGTTTTTTTTCGAGATCTCCCCGTTCAATTGCTCGCTCAAGATCACGGGCGTCTTCTCTGGAAGGTAACAACACATGAAAACCAAAAAACTCGTTACTCTGACGCTTAAAGGACTCCAGGTTTTGTTGATAATAAGCCTCAATTTCCTCCTGGGTAATAGCGCCCTGATCCTTCAGTGTAATATCCAGCTGTTTGTCAGCCAGCAATCGGCGCCGATAGGTTTCAACCCTGTAGTTGAACATGGGGTCTCTATGAATCAGATTTTTCTCAGCCTCCTGCGCCAACAGTGTTTCTCTGATCCAACTCTCCACAAGCAGAGATTTTTGAAGACTGTCCAAACCCATAAATCCCGGAAACATCAATACCAGTTCGTCCAGAGACAGCCGCTCACCATTTACCTTGGCAATAAGGTTATCATCCTTGCTATCCGTACAGGCAGAGACCGCCACAAAAAGAGTGACAATGAAGACAAGAAAAAAAGAACGCATTCAGAGACGGTTACTTTGTATTTCCAGCATCATCATAAAAAGCATGAGCGGCGGAATAATTTATCTTTACTGGATATTCCCCTGAAAGCTCCCGGTAAAGACTATCGGTACGCTTGGCTCGCAGTTCACTCAGGATTTCAGTTCTAACGCGCCCCTTCACCTTGCTATAGGGTTTTGGTCCTTCAGGTATGGTCTTCTCTAGCTTGATGATAGAATAGCCGTTACCGAGCTTTATAGGGCCTTCGAGTTCACCAATAGCCATCCCGAAAGCTGTTTTCCCCATAACACCATAACGACCCTCTTGAAACGGAGGCAACAAACCACCCTCTTCCTTGGTCGCTTTTCTTTCCGTGTAGCGACGCGCCAGCCGCTCAATAAGCTCTCCAGCGTCAATACGTTTTTTCAATGTAACCGCAAGCAAGCTGTCTTTTACAAAGATCTCCCTTACCTGAACCTTCTTTTTATCCATATATTTATCAGTCTTGTTGGCTTCATAAAAAGAAAGCAGCTCTTCTTCGCTGGGCGTCAGGTCCGCATTTACTTCTTTGGCCACAAAAGCATCGTAGGCATATCGCTCAACCAGAGCATTCATTTTACTGGAAAAGTCTTCATCTTGATCAAACTTGTTGGCATAGCCGTAATTGACAATCAATTTTTGGGTGACCATTTGATCGAGAATACTTAGAAGTTGATTTTCAGAATTGAAGCGAGGCTTTTGGCCGTTATCGAGAGATTTTAATTCTTCAATTAACCACTCTGCTCCTAATTCCTCACCATTTAAACTGAACAAGGGCGCTTTAAAGTTGAGCTTTCTAAGCACCTCATCAAGGGGCCCCTGTTTAAAACTTGATTTGTTATATATCATAAAAAAGTCATGAACATGCTCGGTGTTCACCTCAAAGCCTGCGGCCTGTTTTTGTTCTTCCAGAAACGCATTGGCCTTCTGTCCCAGCTCAGCACTTTTTTCACGACTGGCCTGTTGTTTCAGCGCGTTTTTCTCTGACTCAAAATCACCACGTTCAACCTCACGTTTTGCTTCGAGCTTAATAATGTGGTAGCCAAAATCAGTTTCAACCACGTCTGAAACCTCTCCAGGTTCCAGCTTGAATGCGGCTTCCTGAAAGGGTCCTACCATTTTCCCCCAGCCAAACCAGCCCAGGTCCCCGCCATTGGTTTTTCCTGAAGGATCGTCGGTAAACTCTGCGGCAAGTTCCTCAAACGACTCCCCTTTTGAAAGGCGGTTATTGATTTGACCCATAAGCGCCAGGGCCTCAACCTTGGTTCGGTCTGAACGAGAACGAGCGGTTCCCTGAAACTGTAATAAAATATGGCGAGCCCTGAGCTCTGTCCCAGAGCGATCATAGATTTCCCGGATATAATCATCACTAATAACGGGATCCAGAACAACCTTGGTGTAGACCTGCTGGAGGAGCTGTCTTTTTTCGGCCTTCATTTTTTTATCCAGGATATTTTCGGATTCCCCAAAACCCCGCTCAAGAGCAACGTGTGAAAACAAGGCTTTTTGTACAAACTCATCCACCTTTGAATCAATATAGTCTTGATCTTTATCTGCAAATCGGGCAACAGGATTTTTAGCGGTGAATTCTTCCAGCGAAATTGATTTTCCATCTATGGTTGCCAGGGTGTCGTTATCCATGTTTGAACAGGCAAAAACAAACAAGAACAGACCCAGGATAGACAGGGTCAGAGTAAAGCGAGCTTTCATTTCATTAACCTTTTAATTATATTAGACTTATCAATTATCATTATGGTCGGAAAATTTAGACGAACGTTGAAGGCTTTCCAAGAATATTCTAAGGGAGACCAAAAAGGGTTCATCCGTATTGTGGGTCACGATAAACGTTAGCGATTTGTTGTTCATTATCTCCACCTTTTTTCCCGTTTCTCCAAGCGTCCGAGACAGAGCTTTAATGAGCTCGCCCCCCTCATGTTCCACATGCTCTGGCAGAAAATCAAATTGCGCCCGGGATGCTTTTACGATAATGGATCTCAACCCCAGGTTTTGACCGATGTTTTTAACAAGAGCGGCCTCTATTAGATTCACCGTCTCTTGGGGGAGCAGGCCAAATCGATCCCTTAACTCTTCTTGAACAGCATGGACATCCCCATCGCTCTCAGCCTCGGCGATTCTTCGATAGGCGGCGATGCGCTCAGCACTGTTTTCTATATACGATGATGGAATTTGCATCTGAAGATCCACAGTAATGTCTGGCGGGGGAAAGATGACCGCCTGGTCACCCTTGATCTCTTTCAGTGTTTCCAGGGTGTCTTTTAATATCCGCGTATACAGATGATATCCAATATTGCTGATGTGGCCGCTTTGCTCGGTTCCGAAGACATTCCCAGACCCGCGAATTTCCAGATCACGCATGGCAATCTCATAGCCACCACCATAATGAGCATGTCGCTCCAGTGCATTAAGACGCCTGATCGCATTTACGCTTAGCTTTCTAAAACCCGGGGCAATAAAGAACGCCCAGGCCTTGCGATGAGACCGACCCACGCGTCCTCGAAGCTGATATAGTTGTGACAAACCCATGGCATCAGCACGATTTACGATGATGGTGTTCGCGTTGGGAATATCCAGACCAGATTCAACGATGGTGGTCGATAGCAGAACATCAAACTCTTTGTGAAAAAAGCCAAGCATGACGCGCTCAAGCTCACGCGGGTTCATTTGTCCGTGCCCGAGCCCAAATTTCACCTCTGGCAACAACTTCTGCAGGCGGCTGTGCATAACCCCAATGGACTCGACCCGATTATGTACAAAAAAGACCTGACCACCACGGTCCACCTCACGCAAAATTGCTTCTCGTATGCGACCCTCTTCAAAATCCATTACCACGGTTTCAACCGGCTGACGCTCTTTGGGCGGCGTTTTCAACATTGATAGATCCCTGGCGCCCATGAGTGACATTTGCAGCGTCCGGGGAATGGGGGTGGCCGTCATAGCCAGCGAATCCACCGATAATTTGATCTCTTTTACACGCTCCTTGTGTTTGACACCAAAGCGATGTTCCTCATCCACAATAAGCAACCCAAGTTGTTTAAAAACAACATCTTTTGACAAAAGGCGATGTGTCCCAACAACCACATCTATACGACCCTCTTTCAGCCCCAACAGGGTTTCTTTTATCTGTTTGGGCGTTCTAAACCGGGAAAGGACACCGATGCTGACCGGGTAATCAGAAAAGCGCTCAAGAAAAGTTTCATAGTGTTGCTGGGCTAAGATGGTTGTGGGCACCAATATTCCCACTTGTCTGGAATCGTTTACCGCCTTGAAAACTGCGCGCATGGCAACCTCGGTTTTTCCAAAGCCCACATCGCCGCACAATAGTCGGTCCATAGGGAAGGCCGACTCCATATCCTTTTTTATCTCTTCAACAGCGTTGAGCTGATCGCTGGTCTCATCATACATGAATGAGGCTTCCATGCGTTTTTGAAAATCATTGTCTGCGCTAAAGCGAAAACCCTCTACAATAAAGCGGTTGGCATATAACTCAATCAGCTCTTTGGCATAATTATCCACAGCTTTTCGGGTTTTAAGCTTTACCTGGTCCCATTCGGTGGTGCGCAGCCGGGTTAATTTTGGAGGCACCTCAAGCTGAGACTCGTAAAGGTGAACCCGATGCATTTTCTCAACGGGCACATAAATTCGATCACCGGCCTCATATTCAATAGCCAAAACTTCCCCAACAGTATTTTGAAAGGGCATGAGCTCGATGCCTAGATATTTCCCGACCCCATAGTCAAGGTGGACCACATAATCGCCCTCTTCAAAAGCCTCTATTCTTGTGGCTGGTTTTACCGGGAAGCTGCGCGGAATAACACTGCGCTTTCTGGTTCGACCAAAGATCTGGTGATCTGTTAAAACAGCAAGCTTGTTTTTATGGTCAATAAACCCCGAGGACAAAGACAGGCGAACACCATCAAAGCGGAGATCTTCAAACAAGACATCAAGACGATCGATCTGGATATTGCTGTCAGCACAGATATAGACCCGGTAGTTCTCTTCATTGAGATGACTCAATCGCGCCCTGAAGGCCTCAAGATTTCGTTGGAATTGTGGCTGCACCTCAATATCGAAGACATTTTCAGACAAAGATTTTGATTGAAACAAGACAACCAAATCATCTTCACGGTTTTCTTCAAGCATCTCTGCAACTGTCGTTGAGCTGGTATCCTCAATCATGGGTCGATAGTGAAAAAAGTCGACACCCAAAGGGATAGAATTTATCAGTGGATCTGTGACGCCCTCAAGAAAGGGGTTTTCCGGATATATAGTAATTTCATCCAGCTCAGACCCCGACCTTTGCGTCGCAGGATCGAACGCTCTAATGGACTCGAGGGTATTGCCAAAGAAGTCAAGTCGCAGGGGCTTGTTTTGATCACCAGGGAAAACATCAAAAATACCACCACGGGCAGCAAAGTATCCCGGTTCAACGACAAAAGCGTCTCGCGAAAAGCCATAACCAACAAGCTCTTTTTCTAAATCACCGAGAGCATATTCCTGGCCCTTTTGCAGTACAATACTTTTCAGGGCATCTTTTGACACGCTGGCAACCAGCTCTGCGGCAAGGGTAACATATATACCGGCATTGCCACCCAACAGAGCACGCAAAGCTCGTCCTGACTGACCCGTATCAATACCGTCAACACGATCACTGCCCACAAAGTGGACATCCCCATCCAAACCTAGCGCCACGAGATCATTTAGCGCCCGCCCTGCAGCACTTTTATCTGGAAGAACCAGCACCTGTGCTGTGTCTTTAAGATTCGCCTGTACAAAAAAGGCCAGCAGTGGTGGCTCTATTCCAGAAAATCGCTTTTCGGGACGGGAAAAAGTCGTGCTTATTTGTGAAAAAAGATCAGCGTGTTTCACGTGAAACAAATTTTTTAATTAGAATAATAAGCAAAGAAACATCTGCAGGGGAGACACCGCTGATCCTGGAGGCCTGGCCAATGGTTTCGGGTCGAATCTTGTCCAGCTTTTGTCTTGCTTCGGTTGAGACGGCCTGCATGGATAAATAATCCAATGACTCGGGAATGGGCATGTCAAGGTGTTTTGATAATCGCTCCACCTGTAGTCGCTCTCGTTCAATATATCCGCTGTATTTTGTGTTTGTTGCGATAAGGGTCAACAGGGTCGGGGGTATATCGTTTACCCAGTCCGGCAGCAGATCAGTTATGTCTTGAACTGAAACGCCGGGACGCTTGAGTATGTTTGCCAGGGATTGGCTCTCGGTGACGGTGGTTTGCGTTTCAATGTGCTTGTTAACCAGGTCGGGCTTGATAAAGGTTGTCTCAAAAAAAGCTTCTGTCTTTTTAGCCAGGCGTTTTTGTTTTTCTACATCATGACGGAACGATTCTTTGACAAGTCCAAGGCGATAACCCCTCTCTGTTAGCCTGAAATGTGCGTTGTCGTAACGCAACAGGAGTCGGTGCTCGGCCCTGGAAGTAAACATGCGGTAGGGCTCATCTGTGTCTTTTGTGATAAGGTCGTCGATCAACACGCCGATATATGCTTCAGCACGACCCAGCACGAAGGGCGGTGAACCGTCGATACCTAGAGAGGCATTTATGCCAGCGACCAACCCTTGCGCTGCCGCTTCTTCGTAGCCGGAGGTTCCGTTTATTTGGCCAGCAAAGTAAAGACCGCGAACACGTTTTGTTTCAAGAGTCGACTTAAGCTGGGCGGGCGGAAAGAAGTCATATTCTATGGCATACCCAGGCCTTATAAATTCGACATTCTCAAGCCCGGGGACTGTACGCAGGCTGTTTAATTGAACCTCCTCCGGAAGCGAAGAGGAAAAACCGTTGACATAGATCTGTTCCGCGTTGCGCCATTCTGGCTCAAGAAAAAGCTGGTGGGAACCTTTATCTGCAAAGCGAACCACCTTGTCCTCGATTGATGGGCAATATCGCGGTCCCACGCCCTGGATGGTGCCTGAGAAAAGAGGGGAGAATTCAAGTCCTCCATTGATGATTCGATGGGTTTCGGCGTTGGTGTTGGTGATATAACAATATTCGTTGGGTGGGTTAAAATCCCGGGTAGAAAAAGAGAAGGGTTCGGG
>CAZVSF010000016.1:0-11631 GCA_964630195.1 uncultured Lentisphaeria bacterium | reverse complement strand
TACCCCCGTAATACGCGAGGCGTCGCTATTGGCAACAACGGCAATTGCCTCATCTTCAAAAAACTCAAGCCCGGGCTGCGCCTTACACGCTGCAACCATATATGCACTATAGGTTTTTTTGTCGATTTGGGCCCGTGGCGACCAAACCGCCCGACCTTTTGATCGGTTCAACATTTTGAATTGGATTCCGGTGGCATCAGCGGCTTTGGCCATTTCACCACCCAAAGCATCTATTTCGCGTACCAGGTGACCCTTGGCAAGGCCGCCAATCGCCGGGTTGCAGGAAGCACGACCCAGGGCGTTGACCTCCATGGTAATAAGCAGGGTGTTTTTGCCCATCCGACTGGCGGATAACGCGGCTTCAATACCGGCATGACCGCCACCCACGACTATCACCTCATATGATTCACGTGAAACACCCACGTCTATTTACCCACGCAAAAACCACTGAATATCTGGTTAAGAATGTCTTCAGGTGTGGTCTCGCCAGTAATTTCACCCAGAATGTCTAGCGCCAAACGCAAATCCGAGGCGACATACTCAGGACCAAGCTCAGAGGTGATAGAATTGATAGAAGCAGACATTTGAGCTTTAAAACGAATAAAAACATCCCGGTGGCGCTCGCTGTTTAACACAACACCCCCGACACCCCTGTCGACCATGTTGACAACTTGTGCATAAAGTGTGTTTTTTAAGCCTTCCAGCCCTTCACCCGTTTTGCAGGACAGGTTGACATCCATCTCAGCCTGGGGGTGAGCTGCAAGGTCAAGTTTATTAAATACAGTGATATGGGGCTTGTTTGCAAGCTGTGCCGGTGTGGAAGTGTCTGTGTCAGGGGCGTGAACCAATATGACCAAGTCAGCATTGTCAATCTCATCGAGACTGCGATCAACGCCAGAGAGTTCGGCATCGCTGGTGGCGACACGCAATCCGGCGGTGTCAACCAAAACAACGGAATGGCCAGCGATAATAATGGTTTTTTCAATTGTATCACGCGTCGTGCCAGCCTGGGGGGTGACAATAGCCCGCTCTTCTCCCAACAAGAGATTAAATAGGGAGGATTTGCCACTGTTGGGTGCGCCAACAAGTGGCACCCTGATTCCCTCTTCAAGTCTGCGGCCATAATAATAAGTATTTAAAAGCGAGTCAGTGGTTGACACTATTTCGTTGAGGGGACCCAAAAGCGTCTCGGGGGGAGCGTAGTCAATCTCCTGGTCAGAGAAATCCAGCTCAGCCTCAAGCAAGGTCAGACTGTGAATCAGCTTTTTAGAGACAGAATCAACCAGGAGTCTAAGGTTTCCAAGCAGTTGACCCCGGGCGTTTTTGTGGGCTGCAGCATCTTTTGCGTGGATAAGATCGACCACTGCTTCTGCCCGAGACAGATCAATGCGTCCACTTAAAAAGGAGCGAAAGGTGAACTCTCCGGCACTGGCGGCGCGTAATCCGGGTGCACGTAAAAGCACTTCAAGGAGTTTTTGTTGTAAATAGGCGCCACCGTGGATAGAAATTTCGATCAGGTCGTCACCCGTAACGGAGTGGGGCCCCTTGAAAAAGGTGACCACACAATCGTCAAAATCCCCCTCGCTTAGATCGGGATGTTTCAGCCTTCCAAAGGTGGCATATCGCGGCTTTAATTCTTTTGCCGAGGAGAAGTAATTTTTTATGGTCTCAAGAGCAAGGGGTCCAGAAATCCGAACAACAGCCAGCCCACCTATACCAGGCGGAGTGGAAATAGCGACAATGGTATCCTCAGCAAAAGGGAGCACAAAAGATCCTTCACCCTATTTCTTGCGTTTTTTCTTGGGACGTGCAACAGGAACAGCTGTAACCTTGGCAGGAAGGGCTTGCATCGGGGTAAAGAACTTCTGTTGAAGGATGGACATGACGTTAAACAGGGTATAATAAAGATTAAGTCCCGATGGGAAGGTATAGAACATGAAGAAGAAAACCGCCGTCATGATATAAGGCATGTTTTTCATTTGTGGGTTGGCATTTGCTGAAGGCGACATCAGTTTTTGCTGTAACATCATGGTAGCCGACATAATAATAGGCAGCAGGTTGATATCTATACCGCCAATCTGTCCAACCGTGTCAGGCAGGGACAGATCTGAAATCCAGAACTCTAAACCATAAAAAGCAGCACCCCTAAGTTCAATCGTTGTTCTAAAGAGATTGAACATGGCAATCAAAATAGGCATTTGTATCACCAGTGGAAGACAGCCGCCCAGCGGGTTGACACCAAGCTCCTTGTAGAGCTTCATGGTCTCTTCGTTTAGACGTTTTGGATCATCTTTATATTTTTCCTTAAGCGCTGTGATCTGTGGCTGGGCCTGCTGCATGCTTTGGGTGGATGTAAACTGTTTCTTTGTGAGTGGGGCCAACAAGAGCTTGACCATTATGGAGAAGATGATAAGCACGATACCATAATTGGGGATAACCCGATGGATAGACTTGAAGACCCAGAGAGCGCCCTTGCCAACAATTCCAAACCACCCCCAGTTCATCATTCCACCGAGACCCAAATTGTAACCCTTGAGAATATCAAAATCTAAAGGTCCAACATAGACGCGGTAGTTTGATTCGCTGATAGCACTACGACGGTCAAAAGAGTCACGTACATCGAAATCAAATATTTTCTCAGCGTTTTCGATGGCCCCGGGTGTTTGATATCGGGTCATTTTAAACTCTGAAACAGGACGCTGCGGGATTAGAATGGCAGTAAAATACTTTGAGCGAGAACCAACCCAGGTGGTGAGAGCGGTCTGCACTTCAGTCTCACGCTCATCGTCGGCAGAATAGTCAGAAGGGCTGCTGTCATCACCGATCATGGCATACATTTTAGAGTAATTCAAGTCATCCTTACGGTTCTTCTCTGTGGGGGCAATACCACCAGACCAGCTTGTGGCAAAGTAGCGGCCTGCATTCACCTGGTCGAAATTGATCAGCTGTTGAGAAAGATCGAAATGAAAGCTGTCAGGATAGAAGGTAAAGGTTTTTACGATCTTTGAACCGCCCTCCAAAGGAAGCTCGAAAGAAAAAGAAGCGGGACGACCAAAAACAGGGAAGTCGAAGTCACGCCCCTCACCCAGAGAGCAAAGTGAAAGCAGTTCGCTAGTGTTAAAATCTTCTACATCATAACCGATAAACTGATTGGAAAGTGCACCCACAGCGTTGTCGGAGACCAACTGGACACGAGAGCTGTCCTTTTTCAGATACCCATTCAGATAAGCCTTTTCAAGGGTTCCGCCACCGCGATTTGAAAAATGCATCTCATAAAGAGGTGTTGTAACAACCACGCGAGTTTCGACCACGCTGGCCGGCACTGTTGTATCAACAAGAGCGGGACGTGTGATTGCGGGAGAGGTGTCCTCGCTTGTTACAATTTCTTGGTGGGTGGTGTCGGTTTGGCTCGAAAAAGAGGATTCGATCTGTGGCTTTTGGGGTGTCGTACTTCCGGGAGCGACCTGCTCTTGATACCAGTCGGAGAAAAAAACCATGAGTATGAGCCCCATAAGGGCAATGGCGACAAGCGTTCTGTTTTGTTCAGTCATGAGAGCAATAAATATCCTTATTCTTTAATAACAGGATCAAAGCCACCCTTGTTGTAGGGGTTACAGCGGAGGATCCTCCATGTGGATTTGGGCAGAGCCTTCCACACGGGTAGTTTTTCAAAAGCTTCGATGGCATAATGTGAACAAGTTGGATAAAAGCGGCAGCTGTTTGGGAGCAGGGGGCTGATAGCCATCTGATAAAATTTAACCAAGAGGATAAAGGGCAGATTGATCCACTTATTCATGTCGAGCCAAAAGTTGATTTATGGTGTGAAGTGTCGGACGCATTGAGCGGAAAGCACGATGGAACAGAAACAGATAACCCCTGTTCGGAGCCAGGGTTAAAAGTGAATTCAAAAGGAGCCCCCTGAAAAGGCGTCTTGTCTTGTTTCTTTCAACAGCATTCCCCGCCTTGCGGCGAATTAAAAAACCCACTTCCAAAATGTCTGTGGGTTTTGTGTACAAAGTGATTCCCCGTATAGTGTGCCGACGACCACTTCGAAGATAGTCATCGATGCTGGTCCGGCTAATTTGTTTAACCGGAAACGGTGAGGCGTTTTCTTCCCTTGGCGCGGCGGCGGGCCAGTACTTTACGACCATTCTTCGTTTTCATGCGTGCGCGGAAACCATGCTTGTTGCGTCGTTTGCGCCGGCTGGGTTGATAGGTTCTTTTCATTGTAAATCATTACTCCAATAAATAACATGTTTTTTAAAAGCCGACCAATATAACAAAGAGACCAGCAAAATCAATTTTTCAAAACATTTACACCAACTTCTTTTCCGAGGACATATGTGGACTAAAATTGTCAGGAATCAACCGCAATACAGCAACCATGAATCAACCCCCTTGAGGGCCAGAGCGCATTAAAAATCACTTCCAAAAAAGCCCAATGCGCTGGTATGCAAGAAAAGTGAGGCTTCGGTATAACCCAGGCAAATACATATTTACTATGGAGAATCGGCGCTTATTTTAACGACGGTTTTAAATTAAACCCTAGCCAAATAAATGTTGATAACTTGTGAATATATCCGGGGTGAGCTTTGGGCCAAGAGCTTTGGAGTAATGTTAAGACGGTACTGGAAACAAGGGTAGCAAACCAAACCTTTCAGACCTGGTTTCAACCAATGACACAGCTTGCAGAGGATCAAGAGGTCTTAACCCTCAAGGTTCCCAATCAGTTTTTTTACGACTGGATGAAATCCCATTATGGGGAAATTATTCAAAGCACGCTGGCTGAGGTCAGTGGTCGCCCCATGAAGGTCGAATACTCTATTGTCCTGGATGACAAAGCTGACATACCCATGCCAGAGGCTTTCTATGAACAGGAAGAGCCGATTGTCCGAAACAAGGGCTTTGAAACCAACCTGAACGAGCAATTCACCTTTTCAAATTTTGTCGAAGGGCCCAATAACCAGTTCGCAAAAGCCGCCGCTGAAGCCGTGGTAAACTCAAATGATAATAATTTATACAACCCGCTCGTTGTGTATGGCGGCGTCGGACTGGGGAAGACCCACCTCATTCACGCCATAGGAAATGCTTACCATCAGTACAATCCCAATAAACGCGTTCTGTATATTTCATCAGAAAAATTCACCATGGACTTCATCAGCGCCATTCGAGAGAATAAAGCCGGGCTTTTTAGCCAGAGATACCGCAAGACAGACTTGCTCATCGTCGATGATGTCCAGTTCTTTAAAAAGAAAGAACGGACCCAGGAGGAGTTTTTCCACACCTTCAACGATTTGCACATGAATGGAAAACGAATCATTCTTTCCACTGATCGACCGCCAGGCGAGATCGGGCTACAAAAGCGACTTACCTCCCGATTTCTTGCCGGACTCTCTGTAGACATTACCTCACCTGACTTCGAAACACGTGTGGCGATTCTACGGCAGAAGTCCGAGGAGAGCGGAATTGAAATGCCCTATGACGTTATAGAATATCTTGCCACCAATATTGAAAGCAATATTCGTGAATTACAGGGCGCTCTCATTCGACTCCTGGCTTATTCCTCTCTGGCAAAAAGTGATATCAATCTTCAGTTGGCCCACAAGGTGCTCATGGATATCACCGGGAAAACAGCCAAGGCAATCGTGAGCATGGAAGATGTTTTGAAAAACTGCTCAGAATCATTTGGTGTCAAAACAGATGATATATATGGCAAGGGACGCAAACAGGAGGTTGCCCTGGCCAGACAGGCAGCCATGTATGTTTCAAAAGAACTCACCCACAACTCATTAAAATCCATCGGTCTTTTTTATGGGGGTCGTGATCACTCAACCGTTATTCATGCCTGCAAGACCATCAAGGCAAAAATGGACGAGGATGATATTTTTAACGCTGAAATAAAAGCGCTGCTGCGTCGCCTTTCCGGCCCGGCAATGCGTTCATAGATAATCAAGGAGATCATAGTATGTTATCTGTTGGAGATAAAGCACCCGACTTCAAGCTCAATGACCAGGATGGAAATCCAGTTCAGTTATCAGACTTTAAGGGACAAAAACTGGTGATCTATTTTTACCCCAAAGACCAGACGCCTGGTTGCATTAAAGAAGCTTGTAGCTTCCGCGATAATATCGATGCATACAAAAAGCATAACATTGCCGTTCTCGGTGTGAGTATTGACAGTGAAAAATCACATCAGAATTTTATCAAAAAGCAGGATCTGAACTTTCCCCTGCTGGCCGACGTTGAAAAAGAGATGGTCACCAGCTACGATGTCTGGGGCGAAAAATCAATGTATGGCAGAAAATATATGGGTATTTTTAGAAAGACATTTCTGATTAATGAATCTGGGACCATTGACAAGATCTATGACAAGGTCAAGGTCGCCACACATGCTGAAGACGTTCTAAATGACTGGGAGATCAGCTAAGCCCACATGACAATTTCCACCAGAGTCTTTTCCCCTTCAAACACCCCTGAGTGGGAACAGTTTGTTGCTACGGCGAACAATGGTACCATTTTTCACGAGCGCAAGTTTTTGGGATATCACCATGAAGGTCGCTTCCATGACCACAGCTTGATCATTGAAAAGGCAGGCAAACTAAAAGCACTTTTTCCTGCCGTGGAGACTCAAACGGCAGCAGGACGTGAACTGGTGAGTCACCAGGGCTCCTCATATGGTGGCATAATTGTTCAGCAAGACCTGAGCTTCCAGGAAAGCTATGACTTTGTGGAAGCAATCATTGAACATGCACGCGAAACTGGCTTCAAAAGAATTCAAATGACCCTGCCCCCGGCCATATATCAACATACTGTAAGCAACTATCTGGACTTTTCACTCATCAAGCATGGCTTTACCTACAAGAAACGTGATGTCTCATCCATGCTCAACATCGATGCTTCCCCGGAAAAGAACCTGGAAAGGTTTGCCGGGTCCCACAGAACAGCTGTCCGAAAGGCCATTAAGCAGGGGGTCAAAATAAGAGAGTCTGATGACTGGTCTGCGTTTTATGCTTTGTTAAAAGAAAACCTGAACATTCGCCACAACGTTCAGCCCACCCACTCCCTGGATGAACTGCTAAAACTTAAAGCGCTATATCCGGACAAGATCCGTCTTTTTGGCGCTTACTGGGAGGACAAGCTCATTGCAGGTGTGCTAAATTTTTCAGTCAACAAGGACGTGGTCCTGGCTTTTTATATCAGCCATATAGAAGCGTATCAGCATTTGAGAGCCGTCAACCTTTTGTTTTATGAGATCATTACATGGTGCCACGAGCAATCATTTAAATATCTGGATTTTGGTATCTTTACGGTAAACATGGAACCCAACTTTGGCCTGGCTCGATTTAAAGAAAACTTCGGTGCCAGCGGCGTATTTCGGGATACCTTTGAGCTTAATTTCTGATTGAGCCCAGGAGGACCATCTGGCCATAAAACCATTCACTCGAAAACAGCACTATCTCGTGTTGTTTGTACTGCTTCTGATCACAGTTGCACCCCGCCTGCAATTTCAAGGTCCTTACTTATATAACGGTGACCCTGTCGCTTACTTTTCCGGTGCTGAAACCATTCTGGAGAGGGGAGAATATCTCATTGATGGAAAAATTCCCATCTGGCCCATCGGCACCAGCCTGACCCTTATACCCTTTATGCAGCTTAGCGAATTACTGGGGGGGCCTCCAGAGTCAGGCGCATTCTGGCATGGGATGTTCTTTATCTTTTTGGCCGTGGCTTTTACCTATCTGCTTGGCAAACGAATTTTCAACCCGGCAACAGGCATGATCGCAGCCATTTTTCTTTCTCTGGGGGAAAGTCCCTTTATCCATAGCATCAACTCAGCCTCCGACCCGGGGTCGCTGGCCATGTTGCTTGGAGCCATCTATCTCATGCTCTTGTTTCTGGACACACAGAGCCCCCGTGATCTCTTCATCTCTTTCTTTCTGTTTGGTCTGGCCTTTGTTTTCCGCTGGAACTATGTGTTCTTCCTGCCACTCTTTATAATCTATCTGGTGGGCGACCGTCGAATCTGGGCTTTTCATCTTTATCCCTCCTTCTGGCTGCTCGGCTTTTTTGGCTTTCTGGCTGGTATTTCTATCCAGCTGGTTACTAATTACTCCCATTTCGGGAACCCTTTTCAAATTGGTTATGGCCAGCTTGATTATAGCCAGCAGTTTGTCTTCAGCGGTTTCGTCTATTTGAAGAACATGGTTCGAATCATATATCGCATGCTGTTTACCTGGGATTTTTTCTCACCCCTTCTGGCCATGTTCGGTGTACTGGCCATCATCGAGCTGTGGAAAGAAAAACGCAGAGATGTTTTCTGGCTGATCATGCCCTGGGTTGTTTTGGGGTCCCTTTCCGTGATCTATTTTGGTGTAAAGCCACGCCTGCTCATGCCCATCATGCCACCCATGTTCCTCATTGGGGCAGAGGGCATTGTGCGCGCATTTTCCCACCTTAGAAAAACACTCGCTTCAACAGGCGTTTCTCCGCGGGTCACCATTGTTGCCTTTTCAATTATGGGTATTATTCTCTTTTCACCCATGTTCGTTCGCACCCTGCTCCACGCACACGGACATTTTCAGGATAAAATTATCATGCAGGAAGCCTTTCGCTGGGCCGGCAACAAGATGCCTGCTGGCGACCAGATAATTACCCAACCCTATTATGCTGGACAAAACCCTGACTGGCTCCGAGCAGGTTGGGATGTGTGGGCATCCAAACGCTATTCTGGTAGAAAAATAAAGTCGCTTCAATTTCCTGAAACCTGGGATTCCGGTGAGGATTGGGTGGTGATCAACCGCTTCTATTTTGAGGGCAGTAGTGTTCGCTACGCCAACTCACGAGACATGGCCAGTCGTTTCGATTCTCTCTGTGTCGCTCGTGATTATAGGCTGAAGAAAAGATTTACCGCGAAATCGGAACCACTGCTTCTAAAAAAACTCAACATGTTGACATACTATCCAGTCGATTTTCTAGAATATCTTCCCATGTTTGAAGTCTGGGGTCCCGAAGAATGAGCTCCGTCGCTACCAACATAAAGAAAATGGCAGGCAATACCCTGGTCTACGGCCTGGGAAATATTTTCAACAGGGCCATTACCTTTTTACTGCTACCCCTCTACATAAACATGATGACTCCAGTGGAATATGGAGCCCTCAACCTGATCTACCCCTTTCTCGCATTAATGAATGTGGTCTATATGTACGGTCTGGATGCAGCCTTCATGCGCTTTTTTATTCCCGAAAAAGACCAGCAGCGTCGCCAACAGATCTTCAGCGTAGTATACCTAAGCATACTGGCTTCTACAGCCCTGATCACATCAGGACTCTTTCTGGCAGAAGCGCCCCTGGCCGATCTTTTGTTGGGAGACGATCCAGCCGCCAGCGTCTTTGCCCTGGCTTTCATCATCCTCATGCTTGACGGACTGTCCTTTATGCCCGTTCTGTATTACCGCAGCGTTCAAAAACCCCTGCGCTATGTGAGCATCATTTTTTCAGAAGTTGTGGTGAACCTGTCGCTCAATGTCTTGCTCGTTGGATTTATGGGGTGGGGCTTGAAGGGTGTTTTGGTTGCGAATATTGCCAGCTCTCTCATAAAGCTGATCTTTGCTTCCCCCGCCATTTTTAAAAATCTCCACATCACCTGGAATACTTCCTTATGGAAAGACCTGTTAAAATTTGGGCTTCCTACCGTTCCGGCAGTATTGTTTGCCATGGTGGTAGCCCTGGGGGATCGCTTTCTGATCAAACATTTCTTCGACCAGGCCACGGTGGGAATTTATAGTGCCGGTTACAAGATCGGGATGATCATGGCGCTGATGGTTACGGCTTTTCGGTTTGCCTGGCACCCCTTCTTTCTTTCCCTGGCAGACCAGGAAAACGCCAAAGAAACCTTTGCCAGAATCTTGACCCTGTTTCTTATCGTTGGATCCTTTCTCTTTTTGCTGGTCTCTCTCTTAGCACCTTCAGTTTTGACCATGGACTTCAACGGCCGGGCTATCATCACACCGGAGTATGCCGACGGTCTCCGAATTGTGCCCCTGATCTTACTGGCCTACCTCTTCCAGGGCGTATATGTCAACCTGGTTGTAGGTATGTATCTCAAGAAAAAAACCTATCTGGCACCACTGTTCACTGGAACGGGCATGGTCATAAACCTGTCAACCAATCTGATCTTAATGGGCGTCCTAGGTTATGGTTTTATTTCTGCCGGTATTGCCGCCCTGGCTTCCTACATTGGACAATCTTTTCTGCTCTGGTTTGTCTCCAGACGCTTCTATCCCATTCCATATGAAGGCGCCAAGCTCCTGAAGCTGGCGCTTCTGGTCGCAGTTTTATTCTTTCTACCACAGCTCATACCGGGGCAGGCTCTTCTCATGTCTTTTGTGGTGGTGCTGGCATATTTCCCCCTTTTGCCAGCCATTGGAATTTTAAAACTGTCACAGATCCAGTCGGCTGCCCGGCAGCTGATTTCCCGAAAAGCGGGCTGATCCGTGTCTGATGTTCTGCTCTCCGTTGTTTTGCCGGTCTATGATGATCAGGGCAACCTGGATAGGATCCTGGCTGAATTGCAGGCAAACGACCCGACTGAAAACTGGGAGGTCATCGTGGTGGATGATGGCTCTTCAGAACCGCTGCAGCTGACATCCGATTGCCCTTCTCACTGGAAGATCTTTCGCAATGAGAGCCGACAGGGGGCAGCGGCAGCTAGAAATGTTGGGGTGCAACATGCTCATGGCGAATTCATTGTCCTGCTCTCGGTATTTCTGAAGATCCCGAAAAACTATATTTCACAGATCACCGGATTTGTAAACAACACCAGCTTTGACATCGCCCAACATCTCATGAAAAAAGCCCCTGCTGTAAAGGTTGATCATTTTCAAGAATTTTTACTAAACCTAAGCGGGCGTCTTCCTGATAATACCAGGAGGCTTCCCGTGAAAAACACCATCTTTACTGCAGCCATTCTTAAACGAGACCTTTTCAATGAAGTGGGTGGCTTTGATGAAAACATGAATCACTATGGTGGTCATGAGTTAGACCTGGCATATCGCCTGGACAGAAAAGGCTATACCAATAGAGTTATCATAGAAGACCCGCCCCTGGAGCGTGTCAAGGTGGCAAGCCATGAATCCATTCGATCCAGACTTCAAGAATATGGCGCTGTGGGTTTGCCCGCCCTGTTACAGAAACATCCAGAACTCAAAAAAACGATTCTACTCTATCCACAGCTCTGGTCACTCTTAAGCACGCTTGACCTCCCTAAGAGTACGGAAAGAAAATTCAAGAGACGTATTGAACAGAATATAAAATTGACTCGAAGACAGTATCGTCTTTATTTGCATTTGATCATGAGGAACGCATGGGACGACCGCTAAAAATACTCTATCTGCGTTCCGAAAACACTGCGGGAACCCTTCAGCTTTTCGTGGATGCCCATAAAAAACTAGGAAACGAAGCCCATTTTGTGACACTTTTTCCCACGGCAGAGGGTTTTCCCGAAGACATTTGTCTGGACCTACCCCTTCTACCCAAAACAGAGATATTCAAAAAGACTAAAAGCCTCCTCGATGACCAGTCAAAACTTTATGAAGAAGCCCAGGGATATCCACCGGAATGGAAGCCATCATTT
>CAZVSF010000015.1:18239-23602 GCA_964630195.1 uncultured Lentisphaeria bacterium | reverse complement strand
CACAACTTCACATTGGAGTTAATGATGCATATGTTTATTCATTTTCTCCAGCTTGGCAGCCAATTTTTCTCTTTGGCTGGTATCCAGGCTATTGTGAAAATCAGCAAAATCGGAAATCATTGCTTTGCGGAAACCGCTGAATTCGGATTCAATTTCATCAAATTGCATATTCAATGAAGCAATATCCATTTGCGGAGCACTTAGATTTTCATTCAGAGAGCTAGACAGCTCAACATGATTTGACTCCATGCTTTGTCTGAATGCTGAGGCATCTTCAAGCAGAACCTTGAGTTTGCCTTGTTGGGTCTCATTCAGGTCTAGACTTTTTGTGATGCGCTTCATCATTTTAGCCTGATCCATATCATGATGGCGGTGATGAGCTCCGCAGGCTGTCATACCCAGGGCAAGGACCAGAATGAAAATTCCCAACCCCTTCCGTTTATTCATTTTCAACATTTTCATTGTCCTATCTTTCTTCTTCTGGACCATCAACAGTCCCAGAAGATGAGTCTTGTTCTGGCTGTTTTGCCTGATCGTATTTGAATTCCATTTTCTCTCTTAGGTGAGACTTCCATGGGCCATGATGACGATGTCGATGATGATGACCGCCACTTCTGGGTCCGCTTGAGAACAGGATCTTGGAGAGAATTATAAGTCCCAGTGCCTGCCAGTATGTGATGACCGGACCACTAAATAGTGTTGGTACCAGCCAATTCCAGAGCAGCATTGTGACTGCCGGGAATACAGTAATGGCAATGACGACAAAAAATCCTATTCCAATTGCCTTGCCAATAGATGGTTTATACATGATGGTTTCCTTTCAATTTATAAGTGTACATCTTTTAGTTGTTTTCGCAAAGACAACACAGCGTACCGTTTTCTGGAGAGTAGCGTATTTTGTGACTCACCCGTGAGGTCCATAATTTCTTTGAAACTCAATCCCTCGATCTCATGCCAGATAAAAACTTCCCGCTGCAGTTCGGGTAGCTCTTCTATGGCAGCTTCAATACGTTCCTGAAGTTGAGATTGTTCGAGGAGAGAGGCAGAGTGCAGCTCCTGGTCTTGAAGAAGGTTCTCTAAAAACTGACCATCTTCCATATCCGACGATTGCACTGCATTATGACTCCCTTCTATGGTTCGGGCACGTTTGCGGTAAAAATCACTCACCCTATTCCTGGCGCTTCGATACAACCAGGCTGATGTTGCTTCCAAAGAGCGTAACTCATCGAAAGCACCAATGAACTGGTGAAAGACATCCTGGACAATGTCCTCTGCGTCTTCAAATCTCGGGACCATACCCGCCACAGAGTTCAGAAGCCATTCACGGGCCTCACTGACAATGGTATTTCTACGCACCATACTTTTCTGGTCGGAAGTTTCGGCTATTTGTGATCTTTCGCTTTGCATGTCACCTATATAGACGTTGAATCATGAGAAATATTGTATACTATTTTAATTTTAACAAAAGGCGATGTTTATTGGCCACAGATTTTCACAGATAAGCACAGAAAAGCACAGATATGATCTCAATGTGAATACTGGGAGTATTGTCCATTTTTATTGCAGTAATTCTCCATCAGATAAATAGTATGCCATTGCCCAGGAGTTGCCATAAATAATATTCTGTGTTAGATCAGTGAAGATCCGTGGCTAAAGCTATTCACATTAAAATTCCAGAGTGATTCCACCCACTGGAAATGTTTTGAACTGAAGGGCGATGTCGCGCGTGCCATCCTCATTATAGACATAATCCCATGGGTTGTCCCTATTGAACACATTCATGATATCCCAGTAAGCAACCAGATTCATTTTTTCAAAATAGAAACGTTGTAGCACCATGATGTCGAAGCGATAGTATTCATCCAACCGCTCGGTATTGTAATCAGCCTGAGCATCAACATACCATTTGCGGATGTTGTGGTCATAGGTCTTGGGCGTCACCGGCTTGCCTCCACTATAGCGCAATCTGAAGCTGATTTCAAATTCATCAGCAGGTGCCAGCGGTAACCAGGAGGTCATTGAGGCAAATAAGGTCTTCTTGTAGTTCTGATACCAGTCATAGTCCATATATCTGATTTTATAACCCCCGACCAGATTCAACACGTCCTGATAATCATAATCCCACGGGTAATAGACCGTTTCAGTTTTTCTGGGGTCAACGCCCTCTGAAGTACTGTGGCTATAGCTAAAAGAACCATACCAATTATTCGAGAACTTCTTCTGGATAAAAAACTCGAATCCCCTGGAACGGCCGCGACCGAGGTTCTCATAATTACCCAGACTGTCTCTACCCAGCGTATCAGGATGGATGGCCTGAATAGGCATATTACGGAAGATCTTGTTATAGACCTCCATGGTGACTCGCGTATCCTCTCTTGGCATATACTCAAGTCCCAGAGCAAGCTGATCTGCGTGGTAGAAATCCAAATGCTTTCCCGCTTCTCCTTCAGACATCAAGAGAGCATAAAAGGGTGCCTGGAAATAACGGCCACCGGCCAGATTAATTTTAAAATTATGAAGAAATTGTTGAGATAAATTGAATCGAGGGGAAAAATTGAATTTCTCCAACCAGGCATTGTATTCAACCCGTCCACCAAGGGTTAGCTCTGAAAGTGGGGTTGGTTTCCAGCGTATTTGACCATGGATACCACCAGACCTGAATGTGTGGGTAACCAGAGAATCGCTACTATCCTCATCGTTTAGCAGCTGATAGGGGACAACAATGGCCGTGGTGTCCTCAAAGTATTCTGAGTAGAATTGCTCAGCGGTGACAGGCAGCGCAGGTACCAGGGTTGTATCATGAGAATATCCATATAGGTATATTTCTTCTCCCTCCCAACTATAGTCCCATTTATTGGGAGCATTGATCAATTTAATCCCCGCTGAGATTTCCAGCTCGGGTGTGAACTTATAAACCAGGTCACTTTTCAATATTGTTTCCTGCTCAATATTCAACCCCTCGTATGTTGTACGATGAATACCTTCATCCTCCACGACATATACATTTACATCCATTTCTACAAAATTCTGTCCCAGGGAGGCCAGCATGTAACCCTTGCGTGAAAATAGATTTTTATAGGTCAGACCAAGAGTATGTTGCTGACTGCTATAAGCCACATTCTCAGCACCGCGATTCTGGGGACTGTCCTCACCAACAATATCGATGGCATCAATCCCACCGAGGTAGTTAACACTGAGTTTCTCGGTGGAACTCAGATCATAGGCTATTTTTCCCTGAAAGGTCCAGTATTTTGGTATGGCCATGAGTCCACTTTGCTGGATGACGAAATCGAGGAAAGAGCGCTTCACAGAGAAAAGATATGAGCTGTTCTGGTTCAGTGGACCCTCAAGACTGGCTCCAAATCCTGCCATATCGAAACTGATTTTGGATTCGTGATTATCCCGGTTTCCCTCTCGGACCGTGACATCCATGACAGAGGAAAGTTTGTCTCCATATCTGGCGGGAAATGATCCAGCGAAAAAATCAATTTGCTCAATAAAGTCAGTATTGACCATGGTGACGGGACCACCCCCAGAACCCTGCTGGGGATAGTGTACAGGGTAGGGGATATCCAAATGATCCATGACAAAAAGATTTTCTCCAGGGGAGCCACCTCTGACAATGATCTCATTGGTCTGGTCAGCACCTGAGACGACGGAGGGTAGCGATTGCATCATACTCAGAATATCATGGGAGCCTACCGGGTCTGAGCGAATCTCCTCAAAATCTACGCTCCGGACGCTGGTGGGTGCGTCTTTCACGCGCTCAAAATAACTGGCAGTTACGACCACATCGTTTCCACTTAGAATCGTGGGTTCCAGAGAAATATTTATAGGGGTGCTGCGATTGGCTAGAGCATGAATATTTGCTCGCACTTGTGTTTTGTATCCGATCATATTTGCCCGAATGGTATAGCTCCCCACCGGGATATTATCCATATAAAAATTACCCTCCAGATCAGTTGATGCGCCCCACTGGGTGCCATCTAGTATGACATTCGCTCCTGGTAGGGGATGCTTGGTGTCTCGGTCGGTGATGGTGCCAGTTAAGGTGCCTGAAGGCTCCTGCGCAAGGAGGGTCAACGCGCACAGTGTGATTGCTAGTGCAAAAATCGTTTTTTTCATTTTGTTCCCTGAAGTGTGATAGAAATCCGAATATCTCCCAATTCGTTCATTTAATTTTTCATTGGCTCTGGTAGGGTTATTATCAAACCCTGTACCACAGTCAATAATTAGCACTGACAATAGATTCTGCATATTAATCCTGACGATTGAATATATCAATAAGATATATTTTCATGTCCTAATTATGCACAGGGCAGACTGATACGGATCTGTATGCAGTGGACCGGGCACAAGTATCTGACTTGCAGATGAGAAATTCGTGGTCGATTAATTCAGAAAAGGAAACTTGGTGTTTTCCATCACTTTTTTCTAAGATGTTACCCTGTTGATAAAATTTCTTGCTTCATTGATTTGGAGTGAGCAGGTTCTCGCATAGGAGATCTTCGATGTTTCAATCTGACCTTTTACAGAATAAGACCATCTTTATCACTGGGGGTGGAACTGGCCTGGGTAGATCCATGGCCAAGCGTTTTCTTGAATTACAGGCAAATGTTGTCATTGCAAGTCGAACTATTGAAACGCTTGAAAAGACAGCGTCTGAGCTCATTGCGACAACCGGGGGACAAGTATTGCCCCTGGCTCTCGATGTCCGGGATTACAGGGATGTAGAAACTGTGCTGAAAGAATCAGTCCGGCATTTTGGTTCCATTGATGTCCTTTTGAATAACGCTGCGGGAAATTTTGTAAGCCCAACCGAGGCACTTAGCAATAAAGCATTTGATGTCATATGTGATATCGTTCTGAAAGGATCATACAACACGACACTGGCATTTGGAAAACACTGGATAAAAAGTAGACAGTCCGCCAGAATCTTAAATATTGTCACTACATATGCGACGACGGGCTCCGGTTATGTGGTACCTTCGGCGATTGCCAAGGCAGGGGTGCAAACACTCACCAAAAGTCTAGCCGTGGAGTGGGCTAAATATGGTATCACGATGAACGCAATTGCTCCCGGACCCTTCCCGACACAAGGTGCCTGGGATCGTCTTTTACCACCAGGACTCGAGAAGCAATTTATCGACCGCATCCCACTTAAACGGGTGGGGGAGCATCTGGAACTGGCAAATCTGGCAGCCTATTTGATAGCTGACCAATCCAACTACATCAATGGCGAAGTCATTACAATTGATGGGGGTGAATGGTTGAAAGGCGCAGGGGAATTCAATTTTCTGGATGTACTTTCTCCAGCTGAATGGGAAGCCATGGAAATGCAGGTCAGAAAAGCCAATAAGAAG
>CAZVSF010000015.1:15998-18139 GCA_964630195.1 uncultured Lentisphaeria bacterium | reverse complement strand
TTCTCCAGCTGAATGGGAAGCCATGGAAATGCAGGTCAGAAAAGCCAATAAGAAGTAATAAAGAGATGCGGAGGAAAACATGAAGTCACTAACTAAAATTATTGTAACCTTATCTGTGATAATCTTGCTTTTAAGCTGTGCAGTAACATATAGACCCATGAATGCCTCTGGGGGATATAGTGAAAATCAAATGAATGAGAATACCTTTGAAGTCACATTTGAGGGTAATCAATACAACACTTTAGATCAGGTGAGAACCTACTTAACCTATCGTTGTGCAGAACTAACCTTGCAGCAGGGCTTGTCCCATTTTCTCATTATCGAAGACCAATCCTATGAAGACGTGCCAGAAAAAGAGTTCTCAGAAGCTGATCTGACGATTGAGACCCATACTTCCTTGTCCGGGGGAACCAACAATTCTGTCCGCAGTACATTCGGAGCAGAGGCAACGACATCTAACCCGGTTGGTAAATTTATTATTATGATGCGGCAGGGACCCGATCCTGTGCATCCCACAGCCAGCATGGATGCAAAGAAATTTATTGAAGATAATCGCCATTTGATTAAGCGATAATCTTGAATCTCAGGAGGTCTGAGGTTGTAGCTCTATCCAAATTGGGGAGGATGCAAAAATTCCTGGCCATCTTGAACCTTCACTGCTGATTTCAAGACGAACGTACGAATTTCCAGATACTTCGAGATTAAGTTCTAATTCGAAGGAGTTAGGTCCCTCTGGGGAATGGGATAAGATCGTTTCTTCTCCAGCACCAAATATGCCTGAATAAACTGTAACATCCATTGCTGATCCAAATTCTGCTGTGCTAGACCCACGTGCAGTAAGCTGAACGGCATCGCCCTTTTTCAAGTGGACGATATCGCCAATTCCGAAGGATTTACCATCCCGGCTGAGGATCAGATCTCCCACCGGACCCGTTGAAATTGCTGTCCTTCGAAGCTTCATGCCTTCAATCAGATCCTGTATGGCAGCGCTCTTGCTTTTTACCAGTGTTCTTGATTGAGCAAATAATTGATCCCCATGCGTTCCCAATGACCACATGGGAAGACTTACATGCCAGTTCCGATTAAAGTTACCATGACCATCACTCCCACCATAGGCCGCTAGTTTCTTCCCTCTCAACAGGGCTTCGATCCATAATTGCCTGGATGCGTGAAAGGCAGGGTAGGCTGGCGTTCCGCATAGTATTTGAATCCCATTTAGCTCGGGGTTGTCATGATCTGCACTTTCCCAATATCCACGGTTAAGCAGGACACGCTGAAGCCAGGGAAATTTGTAGCCACTGTGGGCAGCCACAGAAATTGTGTCGTCCGATCGTTTGGACAATACATCATCGATGGTCAACTCGGAACTTAGATCGGGCCAATTCTCACCACTATCACCATCGCCCGGGTAATAGTTCTTGTCATTGAAATGAAGAAAATGCACAATGGATCCCCTGGCATTTGATACACTTATCTCCTCACCGGGAATGATAGCAGGAGATGTTTCCTCATTCAATTTGGCAATTAACTGTCGACTTTGCTTCCACTTTTGCAGCTCAGGATCATTTTTAAGATAATTATCTGGTTCATCATCAAGATCATATGAATGGTCGGTTGACGAGATGAAATCCAAACCAGTGAGTTGGGCGGCTTTCCTGGTTCTCTCCAGGGATGCCCCAAATTCAATTTGATCGCTGGTCAACGAAGTATGCAGGTGCGTATCACCTGTTTGCCATCCCGGTATTTTGGGCAAGGGATCCCTGGCAATCGTGACATGCAGGGGTGATTTTCTCGTGTTGTGGTAATTGTCAACGATCATCGTGCGAGATCTACCGGATACGGAGTAGGACAGACGGGGCTTGACCTCAATTTCCCCCACAGGGAGATCATGGTCGCTAAAACAAAATTCGAACTCCTGTTGATCCGCTCCTACTTCTTGATTCAGACCCCACTTCTGATCACAAATTATCTGTTCCCCATGTGCGATCTCAATATCAACCATATGCAAGTTCGCGGGGTACAGGTGTGCATCCTTTATGATCAGAAATATCGTGAGCTTTTGCCCTGGTTCCAGTCGCCACGGCGTATCAAAAATAAGTTCTGGCTCCTTCTTGAAGTATCGACTGAAGGGGATGCGAAAT
>CAZVSF010000015.1:0-15898 GCA_964630195.1 uncultured Lentisphaeria bacterium | reverse complement strand
ATCAAAAATAAGTTCTGGCTCCTTCTTGAAGTATCGACTGAAGGGGATGCGAAATCTAAAATGGGATTCTGCGTACAAACCGATCAGCGGCAAGATATCCATCAATTTGTCACTCACAATATTGAAGCTATTCTCCATGGATCATTTATAGGAATCTTAGCGGAGGAAGGCAAGTGAAAAGGCTGCTCGATTGTAATGAGCAGGTGTAGAGAATGACCACCACAGACTCTCACAATATGATGCAATAAAGTCATCCAATTCGTTTCTTCGGTAAATACTTGCGTATAAAAAGTTTGCCATGATTTCAGCCCCCGGTTAACTTCGCGCCACTTAAGAAGGAGTCTGTTTAACTATTATGGGTAGCACATCTGATATAAAAAACAATTTGGTAATGGAATTCAACGGCTATCTATATAAAGTCGTTGAATTTCTTCATGTTAAACCAGGCAAAGGCAACGCTTTTGTCAGGACGAAACTAAAGAGAATTCCTGGTGGACAGGTTATTGAACAAACCTTCCGATCGGGTGAAAAAATAGATGATGTTAAACTGCTCGCCAATGAAATGACTTTTCTTTATGCAGACGATTCTCACCACCATATGATGGACAATGAGACCTATGAGCAAATCGCCATAGATGCTGACCTGATGGAATCCGTCAAGGACTACCTTAAAGAAAATGATCTCATTAAAGTATTGTTCAGAGATTCAACACCTGTAGATGTTGAGGTCGCCCCGCATGTCATTCTTGAGATCACTGATACAGATCCAGGACTTCGTGGGGATACGGCTACAGGTGGATCAAAACCTGCTATATTGGAAACAGGTCTGAAAGTGACCGTGCCACTCTTTTTAAATATTGGGGACAAAGTCAAGGTTGACACCCGTAATGGGGATTATTTGGAACGTGTCAGGGATTAGGAGAGATCTAATTTTGAATACCAAAGATATAGAACAACTCATTGATTTACTGGAAAAATCAACCATTTCAGAAATTGAAGTAAGCAAATGGGGCAAGCGAATTCGAGTTTCTCGCCAGAACGGGAATGTTGTTGCTCATAACTCAGGAATGGTTGTCGCGCCTACTCAGGCCGTCACTCCAGATGAATTGGCTCCGAAATCTGCTGATGCAGAGGCTTCCTCACAAGGTCTGGCGATTAAATCGCCAATGGTTGGAACATTCTACCGCTCTTCTTCCCCAGACGCTGATCCCTTTGTGAAAGTTGGAGATCATGTCAAAAAAGGTGATACCCTGTGTATCATTGAGGCCATGAAGATCATGAATGAAGTTGAAGCAGAGGTCTCTGGAGTAATTCTTGATATCCAGATTGAAAATGCTCAGCCTGTTGAATATGGCCAGACTCTCTTTCTTGTAGAACCTTGATGACAAATTATGTATAAAAAAATACTCATCGCAAATCGGGGTGAAATAGCCCTGCGCGTGATTCGTGCCTGTCGTGAAATGGGTATCAAGAGCGTTGCGATCTTTTCTGAAGCTGATGAACTATCGCTACATACCAAATTTGCAGATGAGGCCGTCTGTATTGGTCCCGGACCTTCAAATCTTAGCTACTTAAATACTCAGGCAATTCTTACAGCAGCAGAAGTAACCAACGCGGATGCCATTCATCCAGGCTATGGATTCCTGGCTGAAAGCGCTGATTTTGCTGACATGTGCAAAAAGCATAATATTGATTTCATCGGTCCAGATGGGGCCATGATCAACGCCATGGGTGATAAAGCCTCAGCCAAAGCCACTATGAAGGCAGCTGGTGTTCCGGTTATTCCTGGCAGCGAGGGAATTCTGCGCTCAGCGGATGAGGCACGCAGAATGGCTGATGAAATGGGCTATCCTGTTATCCTCAAGGCCACAGCAGGTGGTGGTGGCCGAGGAATGCGGGTTGTATACCGTGCTGAGGATGTGGCCAAGTTCTATGGAATGGCTCAGGCTGAATCAGGCACAGCATTCGGGAATGATGGACTCTATTTAGAAAAGTATATTGAAAACCCCAGGCACATCGAAGTACAGCTCCTGGGTGATTCACATGGTAATGTCTATTCATTGGGTGAGCGTGAATGCTCCATCCAGAGACGTCATCAAAAATTATTAGAGGAATCGCCCTCACCAGTGGTCTCGGAGGATCTAAGACGCGAGATGGGTACGGCAGCCGTTGCCGGGGCAAAACGTGTCAATTATATTGGCGCCGGAACCATCGAATTTTTGCTGGATAAGCATGGCAAATTCTACTTTATGGAAATGAATACGCGCATTCAGGTTGAACATACAATTTCCGAGGAAGTTACTGGAATTGATATTTTAAAGGAGCAAATCAACTGTCATGCTGGTGGAAAATTGCCCGACTTTTTGAAAACCATGCAGCTGAGAGGGCATTCCATTGAGTGTCGCATCAATGCCGAGGATCCTGCCCACAACTTCAGACCTTCACCATTGCTCATCTCGAGCGTACACTTTCCAGGTGGTCGAGGTATTCGGGTTGATAGTCACATCTACTCTGGATATCAGATCCCACCACACTACGATTCCATGCTGGCCAAGCTGATCGTGCATGGGCGTGACAGAAAAGAAGCCATAGAGCGCATGCTGGGGGCGTTAAAAGAATTTATTATTGAAGGTCCCAAGACCACCATCCCATTTCATATTCAATTGCTTGAAAATGACATGATACAGGAAGGACATTTTGATACTCATTTTCTGGAATCATTTAAATATGATCCAAGCCGAGAATAGTGGGACGGATCGATCTACAAATGTGAGAATTGTGTCCCGTTTTGAATCTGTGGTTCGGCGGGATTTTTGCTGTTGGGGACCAGGTAAGTATTAGTGTAGAAATTTTGAAAATTTAATATGATCTAGGAGAATGCGAAATGAACGTACCAGCAGAGCTCAAATATACCAGCGACCATGAATGGATACGTGTAGAAGGGGATATCGTCACAATCGGTATTACTGACTATGCCCAGGGTGAGCTTGGTGATGTGGTTTTTGTTGAGCTACCAGGAATTGGCGAAGAATTTGCCCAGGGAGATGTTGCCGCAACAATTGAAGCAGTAAAAACAGTTGCCGATGTATTCCTGCCAGTAAGTGGTGCCATTGAGGCTGTTAATGAAAACCTCGAGGATAACTCTGACTTGATCAATCAAGATGCTTATGGGGATGGTTGGATTCTAAAAGTTAAAATGAGTGATACCTCTGAATTAGGCACATGTATGACGGCAGAGGAATACACTACAAGTATTTCCTGATGGGACGATAATGCACCAGTATATTCCAAATACAGAAGAAGAGCAGCTAAAGATGCTAAATGAGGTGGGCATCACCTCATTCGAAGAATTGCTTGCTGATATCCCTAAAGAGCTACGTTTCAAGGGTGATCTCCCCTTACCCCCAGCGAAATCTGAGATTGAACACAAAAGAGATGTTCAAAAAATACTCGCTGCCGATGCAAACACCGCAACCCATGTTTCATTTCTAGGGGGAGGCAGTTATGATCATTTTATCCCTCACGTCGTGGATGTGCTGATCAGTCGCTCCGAATTTTATACTGCATATACACCATATCAGGCAGAAGTATCGCAGGGGACACTGCAGGCAATGTATGAATATCAATCCATGATCTGTGAACTCACGGGCATGGATCTGGCAAATTCCTCAATGTATGATGGGGCCAGCGCAATGGCCGAGGCCTGTCTCCTGGCCGCACGGCATACCCGAAGAAAAAAAATCCTGGTCTCAAAAAGTGTAAATCCGGTTTATCTGGATGTTGCCATAACATATGCCCATTATCAGGACCTGGATTTTGAATTTGTCGATCTTGATGAAGGGGTTACATCCCTTAAATCGCTAGGTGTAAAGCTGGATAATGATGTGGCGGGTGTGGTTATTCAGAATCCTAATTTTTATGGGGGTCTGGAGGACCTGGCTGCGATTCGCGAAAGTTTGGCTGATGACAAGATTCAACTCATTGCAGTTGTTAATCCCATAAGTTTAAACCTGCTGGAAGCACCTGGTAACCTGGGTGCCAATATTGTTGTGGGTGAGGGGCAGTCACTGGGAAATCACCTCAGCTTTGGTGGACCCTATCTGGGCTTTATGGCTGTCAATGATCCCCTGATCCGAAAAGTCCCCGGTCGGATTGCAGGGGAAAGTGTGGATGTTCATGGAAATAGAGTCTTTGTCATGGTGCTCAGGACCAGGGAACAGGATATTCGCCGCGAAAAAGCGACATCAAATATTTGTACAAATCAGGGCCTTAACGCCCTGGCAGCCTGTGTCTACATGTCTACGCTTGGTAAAAATGGTATGCGTCGAGTGGCTGAACTTTGTGCACAAAAGGCGCACTACCTGGCAGAAAACATCAATAAACTTGATGGATTCGAGCTTAAAACTGAAAACTTTTTTAATGAATTCGTTATTGAAGTTCCAGGTACAGCCAAGGATGTGATAAAAAAAGCCACCGAAAATGGATTTTTCCCGGGTATTGACCTGAGTCAATTTCGAGGAAACTCAGCCAGTCAATTGCTGGTTGCTGTTACAGAAAAACGCAGCAAACTCGAGATGGAATCACTACTTCACTTTTTAAAAGGATATTCAGTTTGAGCGTTTATGAGCAACTCCTGAAAATCAGAGCTGTCAAGGGAGCAGGCTATCTGGTTCTAGTAGACCCCGATCGCTGGGAAATGGATGAGGTGGAGACATTCATAAAAAAGATCAATACTTCAGGGGCTGATGGCATTATGGTGGGAAGTTCCCTTATCCTGGGTGAAGGTTCCCAACGCAAGATAAAACGTATCCAGGAAACAGCGAGTTTACCGGTGATTCTTTTCCCTGGAAACGTCAATCAGTTAACCCCCTATGTTGATGCTGTATTTTTCCTATCGGTTATCAGCGGCCGAAATCCGCAATTTCTCATTGGTGACCAGGTTCAGGCTGCGCCAATGATACGAGAATTGGGTATCGAGCCAATTGCCACCGCCTACATGTTGATTGAAAGTGGTCGCGTTACCACGGCCGAGTTCGTCAGCAACTCCAAACCCATCCCAAGAGATAAAGATGAAATTGCTGTCGCGCATGCCCTGGCGGCCGAATATCTGGGATTCAAGTTCATCTATCTTGAAGCTGGTAGTGGTGCCCAATATTCAGTGACACCACAAATGGTGAAAGCGGTGAGCAGCTATACGGATGTTCCAGTCATAGTTGGAGGTGGTATCGAAGATCCAGAGCTTGCCGCAGAGCTGGTAAAAGCCGGTGCTTCCTTTATCGTGACAGGAAATGTGCTTGAAGATCATGGTAAAACTGATCTCCTGCAAAAGTTCACTTCAGCCATTCACAAATAGTCATAGACCGATCTACGCCTCACGCAGTTGCGTGAGTTTCAATTCACATTTAAAAATCAGGGGCTATATTCAAACATGCCCATCTCGGAAAGATATCTTCAAGATTTTTTGAATTATCTGAGAATTGAACGCAACCTGGCAAAGAATACTCAACTTGCCTATCTCGATGATCTGGAAGATTTCTGGGAATATCTGGAAAAATTAAAAATCAGATCTCCGGGGAAAGTCGATCATCACATATTAACTGATTATGCAGGCTTGTTAAAGAAACGCAAAATGGCCGAAACCAGTGTCGCTCGTCATTTTTCATCCCTGAGAGCCTATTACAAATTTTTGGTGATGGAAGGACATCTCAGGGAAGACCCCACCCAGTTCCTCGATTCACCAAAACTTCCTGCAAGCCTGCCAAAGATCTTGAATTTCGAGGATATTGATTTGCTGCTGGAAACCATTGATACAGGAACTGCACTGGGTCTCAGAGACCGGGCTATGTTCGAGCTGATGTATGCTGCGGGCATGAGAGTTTCGGAGGTATGCGACATGACCATGGAACAGATCCTCATGGATGATGACCTGGTACTTATCAGGGGTAAGGGAAATAAGGAACGCATGGTTCCCTTGGGCGGAGAGGCCAAAAAATGGCTGGTTGAATATCTGGAGCATGGACGCCCTTCCCTGGAAAAAGGTTACTACAATGAAGGCATTCTCTTTTTGAATAATAAGGGAAAGCAGCTTCAACGGAAGGGTATCTGGTTTATCCTGAAAAAATTGGCAGAGAAGGCTGAGCTCCATAAGCCTGTGAGCCCCCATACCTTCAGGCACTCATTTGCTACCCATTTGCTTGAAGGCGGAGCGGATCTCCGCATTGTTCAGGAGATGCTGGGTCATGTCGACATATCCACCACCCAGATCTATACCCATCTGGATAGTACCTACTTAAAAGAAGTACACAGTAGTTTTCATCCCAGAGCACGACGCAAAAAATAATCTGAACATATCCTGGAGAACATCTACTTTACAGGGGTATTCTAATCCATTGTCGCATTCAAATTCCTGTTTAATTTGAGTCTATGAGCACAACAAATACTTTTTATAGTGAATGGGATTGCGATTCATTGGGTGAGAGACACCTCCCCGAAATTGAATATCGGAATGCTTTCGAGATCGACAGGGATAGAATTATACATTCCACAGCCTTCAGACGTCTTCAGGGCAAAACCCAGGTGTATGTCACCGGCCAGTCCGATCAGTATCGCACGCGTCTGACTCATTCCATCGAAGTCGCCCAGATTGGCAGATCCATTGTAAACTATTTGAATAGAAGTTCAGGGTTGCTCTCTTCAGGTTATGAGATTGATTCTGCTCTGGTGGAAGCTGCCTGCCTGGCTCACGATCTGGGAAATCCACCTATTGGACACAAGGGAGAGTCTCGCTTGAACGAACTTATGGATCCCTGGGGTGGTTTTGAGGGGAATGCCCAATCACTTCGGATCCTGACTGATATCGTCAGGGGAGATCAACGCTCTTATACCAATAGCGGTATGCAGGCAACCCGAGCATGTCTGGATGCCATATTGAAATATAAAATTGTTGGGAAGGAAAACTCACCATCGGGTGCAAAATTTCTTTATAGCGACCAGCAGGATATCCTATCATGGGTTCACAGTGACCCGAAATTAGATCAGCTTGCACAAAGTGGTAAGCAGATAAGATCCATTGAATGCGCCATCATGGATCTCTCAGATGATATTGCTTATACGACCTCTGATCTGTTCGATGGTGTGAAACAGAGTCTGCTAACCCAGGGACAGGTTGAAGAATTCTGGAACAGCCAGTATCCTGAGGTTCCTACTAAGATCAGGGAAGAAGTGGATCAGGTCTTGAACGGGAATTTCCCTATGTCCCGATTTATCGCTGCACTTATCGGGCGTTGGATCAACTCCATTTCAATCGAACAAATCAATGATCCCTATTTGGACATTCCTCGCTACAAATACCTGTTAAAAATGGATGAGGGGTCTCATCAGGAGTTGCTGGCGTTAAGGTCGTTGAATTACAACCTGATCTATAATTCAGAATATGTCAGGATTCCTGAATCGCATGGTGTTGAAATTCTGGAGGAGCTTTTTCTTTATTACCGGGATCTGGTATTCGAAAAACGAAAAGCGCTGGAAACCTTGCCCTTGCCAGCAGGTATGTCCAAAAATTTTAATGATGATCAAAAGATGCGAATGATATGTGACCATGTGGCTGGCATGACGGATAATCATGCCATTCGTTTACACACTTCCCTTAAAGCTTAAGCTGCCTGTAAAAAAGATCCACTTTCTCTATCAGTTCCTCCAGGTTCCCATCGTTATGGATCACGAAATCGGCCCTGCGAATTTTCTCTTCAATCGGCATTTGCAGCGCATCTCTTCTTTCAAAATCAACACGACTGATATGACTCCTGTGCTCGACACGTCCCTCACGATACATGCGCTCAGCCACAACAACTAAGACCCCATCAGTCAGATTATCTGCATGAGCCTCAAAGAGCAGGGGGGCATCAACAACAAACAGCAATTTTCCCTGCGAACGGGCTATCTCAATCCGATCAGATGTGATTCTCCTGACTTCAGGATGGATAAGATGATTTAAAAAAAGTTGATCATCTCTTGATTTGAAGGCTCTCTCTGCCAGGATATGTTTTTGAAGTGTGCCAGAATCATCCAGAATGTCTGTTCCAAAACGTTCGCTGAGGCTGGCCAGTATTTCTGGATCGTTCTGTAGAATCTCTTTTGCAAGTGGGTCCGAGTGGGAAACGATGGCTCCATGATGGGCAAGTCGATCACTAACTGTGCTCTTCCCCGAACCGATATTCCCCGTAACCCCAAGGATATACATGTCTATTTTAGTACTGCAAGGATACGTTGGTAAATATCCCGCATGTCTCCTGTGCCATCAATATGTCTTACCAGCCCTTGTGGTTGGTAGTGGTCAATGAGTGGCTTTGTTTGCTTTTTATAGACATCCAGGCGATTGTTGACGGTGGTTTCGGTGTCGTCTGAGCGATGAAGCAGCGGGCTGCCATCATGATCACAGATTCCCGGGACTTTTGGTGGGTTAAAGACGAGGTTATAAATGTGACCGCACTCGGAGCAACTTCTTCTGGCTGTTAAACGGCGTATCAATTCTGAATCTGGGACTTCTAGAACAAGCACATGGTCAAGAGAAAGACCACGATCAGCTAACAGTTGATCCAGACCCTGGGCTTGTGGACAAGTTCTCGGAAACCCATCCAGAATATAGCCAGGCTTGAGTTCGGGTTTGTTGAATTCATCAGCGACCATCCCCAGGATCACTTCGTCGGGGACCAAATTTCCACCGTCCATAAAGACCTGTGCTTTTTGCCCCAATTCTGTATTCTGTTTCCGATGCTCACGCAATAGATCTCCTGTGGAAAGCTGTCGGATATTAAAATCTTTCACGATTAGCTTTGCTTGAGTTCCCTTGCCGGCACCAGGAGGTCCTAAAATAATGATACGCATGTTAGTGAAATCTCCGTTTTCTAATATCTCTAACAAATTTTATGCCTGAAGTGCATGCTTCCACCAAGTATTATTAGATCATTATTCCAGCAACGGTTGCAGTTAACCATGATGCCAAAGCTCCTCCGATCATTGCTTTTAAAGCAACCTGGCTGAGATCTCCCCGACGTTCTGGTGCCAGAGACCCTATGCCGCCGATCTGGATTCCGATGGAAGCAAAATTCGCAAATCCACATAGGGCATATGAGCTGATGATCATTGATTTTTCACTGAGCATACCGGTCATCTCTTGTAGATGACCATAGGCGATCAATTCGGTGAGAACGATTTTCTCACCCATAAGTTGTCCAACAGAAAATACATCAGCAGATGGAACACCCATGAGGTAGGCCAGAGGCGAAAATATCCACCCCAGGACTTGTTGAATACTCAGCCCAACCAGACCCAATACATAATTTCCGGCTGCAACCAGAGCGACAATTGCGATAAGCATAGCACCGACATTGGCAGCCAGCCGCATACCATCACTGGTCCCACGTGAGATGGCCTCCATGACGTTACCACCGGATTTTTCAATGGTGATATTCAGGTCCCCCTGAGTTGGAGATTCCTCCACCTCAGGATAAATAATTTTAGCGAGAACCAGGGCTGCTGGAGCACTCATTACCGAGGCAGCCATAAGATGACCGGCAATATTTGGAATATCCGAGAGCCATTTGGCATAAATGGCCAGAACGCCACCGGCCATGGTTGCAAAACCACCAGTCATGACGGCCATAAATTCACTCTTGGTCATGGTTTTTATAAATGGTCGAATCAGAAGCGGGGCTTCGGTTTGACCGACAAAAATATTACCAGAGGCTGAAAGCGTCTCAGCGCCACTGGTTCCCATCGTTTTCTGCATGGCGCGGGCGATGTATTTGACAACAAATTGCATCAGACCGATGTGATAAAGTATGGCCATAAATGCAGAGAAGAAAATAATGGTTGGCAGGATCTGAAACGCGAAGAAAAATCCCAAGCTGCCTTCATTGCCAGGACCGATCGCCAGTGCATTGAATAAAAATTCTGCTCCAGCATCTGAGAAGGAGAGAAGTTTCCTGATGCCTCCATCAAGGAATTTGAAAATTGGCTGACCGATGGGTGTCGCAAGAATAAAGAGAGCAAAAATGATCTGGAGACCCAACCCCCAGTATACGACACGAAAATTAATCGCCTTGCGGTTGTTCGACATGAGATAGGCAATGCCCAGTATCGCTGCGATGCCCAGAAAGCCAATAAGTCTATGCATGGTTTATTCCTTCGGTTCTTCGTAACAGTTTCGACATCTCGCCTCATATGCGTCAGCCTCGCCGACCAGAATTTGATCCCCCGTGTTATTCAGTCTCTGGGTGAATCCAGCTGGATTGCCACAGATAACACAAATGGCCAGATTCTTGGTTACATATTCGGCATCAATAATGAGTTCAGGCATGGGTCCAAACGCCTGGGCGCGATAATCCTTTTCAAGACCAGCTACAATGACACGTTTTTTTTGCCTTGCCAGCGTACGACAGACCTCAATGATCTCATTGTCGAAGAATTGTGCTTCATCTATTCCCACAACCTGAACATGTTTTGCCAGAGGTAAAATGTCTTTGGCCGTTTTTACCCGTGTCGATGCCAGTTGTTGCTGACTGTGAGAAACGATATGATCCTCACTAAAACGGTTATCGATATCCGGTTTAAAAATGGCGACATGCTGGCGAGCGATTTCTGCTCGTCTGAGTCTCCTGATGAGTTCTTCTGTTTTCCCGCTGAACATGGAGCCCGTAATGACCTCGATCCAGCCACTGTGATGGGGCGTTAAATGCTCCATAACTTTACATTTCTCCTGTATACATTATTATTGACCGAGCCAATATTAGACAAGATCGTCCTGACCAAATGCCTGAGGCAACAGCTTTGCGGAACTTGTCTCTTTGCAATTACCGTTTTTATCAACAAGGGTGATGGGAATATCCCCACAAATCTCCCAGATAACCTGACGACACGCTCCGCAGGGGCTGACGCCATTCTCACTGGCTACCACGAGGCGTTTAAATTCTTTTTCTCCTGCTGTGATGGCAGAAAATAATGCTGTACGTTCTGCACAAATCGTGAGGCTATAGCTGGCATTTTCTACGTTGCAGCCTTTAAATACATTTCCATTCGATGTTTCAACAGCAGCACCGACAAGAAAATTTGAATAGATGGCATGGGCTCTCTTGCGAGCTTCCCAGGCAGCTTCAATAAGATGGTTAGTCATTATGAATTCCTGTTTAGTTGATATTTGTGGTATAAACTATAAACCACCAGTCCAACAATAAATCCGCCGATGTGTGCAATATAAGCCGTAGTCGCCTGGGGTGTCAGTATTTCGAATAAAAATTGGAAAGCGATCCAGATTCCGATAAACCAGGCGGCTCGAATTTTAAGGAAGAGAATAAACAATGTCCAGGTAAGTATTTTCGCTCTGGGATATCGAAGTGCGTAGGCCCCGAGGACACCGGATATCGCGCCTGATGCACCAATAAGCAGACCCTGTCCCTCAGCACCAAAAGCGGGATCAAGGTAGACTTCGGACAAAGCCGCACCAACACCGCAGCTGAGATAAAAAACCAGATAAAATGTTCTCCCCAGAGAACCCTCCATATTGTCTCCAAAGATATAAAGAAAGAGCATGTTGAAGATGAGGTGTGACCAGCTTCCATGTAGAAATTGATGGGTAAGAAGACTTGGGAATGCGAGAATAGGGTTGCTCAGGTAATATTGTTTGGAAAATACCAAGCTATCAAAATTGTAGACATATCCAAGCAGGTAGAAACCAATATTGGCAATAATGAGACCGTAGGTGATATAAGGTTTGCGTAGTGCTGGATTTGTGTCCTTAAGAGGAATGAACATATCAGGAGATCACAATGAATTGATGCTTATATTTAGCAATATTGCCCGATTCGTCGCCAAGGGAGAACTCAAAAATATGCTGGCCCGAGCCAAGCCTTGTGGGGATATGAAAGGAGAGCTCGTGTCGAAGAGGATTATAGTCCGGGAAGAAAACGCCTCCATCAATAAAGGCACGAATTCCACTCCGCGGATAATCAATGACCCCAGTATTATCTTCAATCTTGAACACAAGGCGTTCTCCACGCCTTACCCGGGCATAGGACTTTTGTGATCTGATGATTGGTGGGCTGTTATCCAGAAGCAGAAAAAACGTGCCACCCTTCCTGAAGGAGATCGAGTGTTGTTCTGAAGAATCCAGCGGAATTAGCCGTTCCCAGATTGCTTTCTTGCCAGGTGTGAAAATGGCATGTTCCGAATCGCCCACAATATTTGGGAATGACAATTGCCCTGAAAAATCGTCTTCCCCGCTATGAAGGATATTAATATTAGCACCCACCACAGGCTCGTCATCGAATGTGGCTGTGGTTGTATCGATTGATAAATAAAGGGGCGTATCACCAGAATTTCTGGCCACCAGGTCTGCATGTATCTGATCGATTGAAAAATGAAGTGAATCGTCGCCGGTGATCGCAATCATTGGATTCAAGGGGAGCGAGGTGATGACCTCTTGACCCAGCATCAAATGAACATTTTGAGCGAGTGCTCTGAATTCTATGGGGATGATACCGGTTTCAACCTCTGTAGGACTGGTTTGTATCAGCTCACCGATAAATTCATCATTACCATTGGTAACAGCATACCCCATGGGGAAGTGATAGGGCTCAGTGCTACTGATCTGTAATACGAATCCTCCCGATCTCCAGTTCCAGGCATATTCCAGCTCAGGAATAATTTGATTCAGAGGAGGTATGACCCATTTAATGCTACCTCCAGCCGAGCCAAGTGCTCTGACACCTGATGCAATTCCTGATGCCCTCACCACCCAGGATGTAGAAGTTGAATTGTACCTGGTTTCAGAGATTGGAATGTGTGAATTGTCCCCGGTATAGAACTGGATATTCTCATAGCCATCAGGAGGAAAATTTCGAGTAATTACATAGTATTGATTTTCGTGGGAAAGTGTCCAACTTGCCTGCACTTGACGATGGAGGATCAGTCTTTTTGCCACCAGGTTATCATTAAAATCGGAAACTTTGATTTGCAGCTCAGATAATCCTGCAGGATAAATAATACCAGACATATCCCCTGACGAGAACGGAGCTGGATCATTCAGATCTGCATTGTACATGGAAGTGAAACGCCACCCTCGCTTTCCTTTTGCCCCTGGGTAGACCTTATCCACATCATCGGTTAATTCCAGCTTGACCCGATCGAATTGACGCTGGAAAAGGAGTGAATCATTGAGTAGAAGCTCTGCCCGAAAAATATTGTATTTATTATAGGTTCCATCTGCTCTGTCATGGGTATTGATGGCGACTCTGATGGGACCGGTACAGTTCACGCGCTGATTTTCTTCCCCGGTATCAAAAATAACCGGGAAGAGGCTGCCATTGATACGGCTCCCATCACCGTGCGGGATCAGCATGATCTCATCGAGAACAGGAGCTTTCCGATCCTTTATTCCGGAATAGTAAAATTGAGGATTATGAACCTGCCTCAGGGTATCTCTGATTTCAAAATGTAAATGGGGGTGTTCGGTTCCTGAGGTTCCGCTATATCCGATAATGGTACCAGCTTTCACGGGGTATTCATCTGGAGAGAACTTCATATGGAAGGAGTATTTATCCTGCTCCAATTGCTGAGCATGAACCAGATTTTCCAAAAGGGGAGTGAATTGTTCGAGATGTCCGTAAACGGCTGTATTTCCGTCTTTCAGGCGAAGCCAGAGACCACGGCCGTATCCATTGTAGCCAACAATGATATGCTCAATGTACCCATCTTCTATAGCCAGCAGTGGGACTTCCATCTCACCCCAGGTTTTTATATCTATTCCTGCATGGAGATGTCCTGACCGATATTCAGAGAAGGTCGCAGATAGACTTTTAGAAGCCCTGATTGGCCATCGATAGTTTTGTCCTGCCAGAATTGAACTCATAAACAGGACCGTAAGAATGGTTCGAAACATGGTGCATAAATTCAATTTTCCTCGGGACGATGCAACGATTATTCGGAGGCACTGGGATTTAATAAATAGGTCATTGATTCTGAACTCGATTTCAGTTAAATCAGGGACCTCATGAGTCTATTAAAATCAAAACCGCAAGTGGCAGAATCTCCCTATAGTTTTCAGGAAAGATTTCAAAATATTCAGAGGATTGCCATTATATATCCACAGAAGATATCCTGGCTTAGAATAGCGCGATATACTCTGCAGCGGATGTATAATATGCCTGAGCAATTTGAATATATGCTTATGGTACCGGACTCAAATACCGAGCGCAGCTTGAGCATTCGTCATCAATATTTCGATATGAACTATAATCCGACTGCAGAGGAGCGTATTCGCATCCAAAATAGTATTGTAGCTTTTAACCCTGATATATTGCTACAGCTCCAACCTGAACCAGATGATGGTCTTGTCAAGCTGATCAAACAATTGAATATTGCGTTAAAAGTCGGTTTTGGAAATGAGAAATCAGATCTGAATGTTATCTACTCTCAGAAAAAGAGCGGCTTCTACGAAAAAAATATTTTGAACCTGATTGCCTTGCTTGAGATGAAGTAGCAGGTGATTTAGCGCACTTACTGGTTATGATTGCGCTGGTTTTGTGTCTCTTTACAGGATACATGATACTTGGCGATGGGAACAGCAAGCAGTCGGCCTTCTTCGATCAATTCACCACAGATGATACAAACACCATAGGTTTCTTTGTCGACGCGATCGAGAGCTTCATCCACATCGCTCAGATATTTTGCCTGTCGATGTGCGAACAAACTGGTTTTCTCTCGTTCAGCCATATCAGTCCCAACATCAGCCATATGGTAGGTAGCAGAAGATAATTCACCCGCTCCCTCAGTGAGCGTTTTATTGAGTTCACCTTTTTGGTAATCCAGGTCCTCAGCAATACGATTGCGCTCTTCCAAAAGGAGTTTTTTAAACTTCTTTAGTGTGGTTTTGTTGTACTTGTTAGCTGCCATTATTACCCTTTAAAGCTTACCATAATTGTTGCAATATATCGTCTGCGCATGATTTTCCTAGCAAATTTAGCGCTTTAAAAACCTCTTGGCACCCCTTATGTCGCCGACTACATTTGCGCGCTTTTATGAACAGACTATTAATCATATTATTAAGGGTGAGGGTATAATGGAAGATATTGTATGCCCGAATTGTGGCGAAGAACTTTCAGAAGAGAGATTGGCTAAATCACTTATCTGTCCGCACTGCGCGACAAATCTAAAAAATAAGAAATATATGGATTTTCTAGAATTTCTGATGGTATCCGAAATCGTGGAAGATATTGATTTTTTTGATGAATCAGTATATGGCGATGAATACCTGAGATTTGAAGAATCCGGATTTGATGATCAGGATCTCCCTGATACTCAGGCAGCTGAGATCGATTGGGATAAAGATCCTGACCACACCGAGGAAGAATGGGGCGAAGACAACCCTAATTTATCCTCAAATAAACCCTGGGATCAATAAACCGGGAAAATTATTGAAGGAGGAGTGAACATGGATCCGAAAAGTAAACCATCTCAACAAATCCAAATTCAAGTCAATGATAAGGTGGCTGATGGGGAATATGCCAATCTGGCTATTATTACCCACTCTGCAGCCGAATTTGTAATGGATTTTGTCAGGGTCATGCCCGGTTCTCCAAAGGCAAATGTTCAATCCCGTATCATCATGACTCCCAGTCATACAAAAGCCTTGTTGAGGGCTCTTGAGCAGAATATTTCGAAATATGAGTCAGAGCATGGTGAGATACGCTTACCAGACCCCCAGGGCTTCCCTGGTATGCCCCCAAAATCTGGGGCAATGCCTAACTGAACTGCCAAATTTAAAAAGGGTCCCAACGGACCCTTTTTTATATCGCTTTGAAATAATTTTTGCTACGTAAAAGCAAGGTATTTGTGACCACTGAAA
>CAZVSF010000014.1:0-24118 GCA_964630195.1 uncultured Lentisphaeria bacterium | reverse complement strand
GTCAGTGAATGGAGACCGGTTTGGATCGGTTTATATGAGAGACCTATCCGAAACATGAGCGGCAGTTCCCAGGCCTGGGTCCTGTACTGGCCGATCACATCTCCATAGTTTCCTGCTTCATCAGTGGAAATATCGATGGGTTGGATCAGGTCAATACCATCGTATTGCATGCGACTCCCATAATTGGAGATACTCATGCCAATATCCAGACCACTGCCCTTCTCACCCCGGGGTGAAAAGAATTGGGTCTTTACAATGACACCGAGGTCCAAAGCAAACGCAGAGGCACTCTCATGCCAGATCTGGGAATTGATCATTTTAGCCGTAGCACCAAAGGAGAACCAATTGGCTATTTTCCTGGCATAAGAGAGGCCCACTGCGAAATCATTAGCTGTAAAAAATTCACCGGTTCCATCCTGATTTGCCAGGTTGGTGACCAGCATTTCACCATACCCGACCTGGGTGAGCGAAATGGCCAGCGTTCCAATGCCGGGCATCACGACTGCCCCGCTGGCAAAGATTGTATTTATATCCACCAACCAGGGCTGATACATCAGTGAAAAGGCAGAGCGATTCAGATATGCAGCACTGGCAGGATTCCAGTATATCGAGCTCAGATCACCGGTAACGGCAACATAAGCCTCACCCATTGCAGAGGGTGCACTACCCATCCCTATTTCCAGGAAACTGGCAGCTGTGGAACCATAACGATTTATTTGTTCACCAAAACCTGTGGAAAGCGTGATAAGGATTATGGCTAGAAAGATTGTAATGCGTTTCATTTCACGCCTCCTTATTTGATAACGGCAAATTTGCCGGTTTTGGTTTCACGGGAATCGGTTCCCGTTGCTTCAATGTGATAGAGATACATACCGGCTGCAATTTCCAGCCCCTCCCTTGTTAGCATATCCCAGTGCGCAATTCCATTCTCCGGATCTGCGTTATGAACTTCAATGCGATCCACCAGAGTGCCGCTTACTGTGAATATGTGAATAATGCAATCAGCAGGAATATGAGTGAACATGATCTTCCTGCGTTGGTTCAGAAATGGATTGGCAACAGCCGTTTCCATCATATTCGTCACCACATAAGGATTTGGAACAACCTGGATGCTATCCATCTTGGTTCTTAAGTTATCCATGTCCAGCGTCGAGCTGCTGTTCACCGTAAAACGAAGTGAATCCGTTTCGAAGAAGGGTCTATCAAATTTCATCTGATAAACATCGTCTGCCTCCGGGAATGTATTTTCAGTAACAAACTTGAAATTGATCTCAAAGGCGGTTGCCTTCCAGCGTTGGCGGTCTTGAACACCAACAAGGATCTTGTCTTCAAAGATGTTAAAGACACCATCATCGTCGAGATCCACTGCGACCATATCCATTTTGTCGTGCATATTATTCGTATCGACAAAACTGGTATTGAGTACGTAAAAGCTGAAAGGGTGTTGCCATAACAAATCCAGACCGGAAGTACCATCCACATCTCTTACGGTACCGCCACGGGATATACCAACATAGGCAGAGTCATCGTCTGTAAAGACAATATCATAATCCCAGGCCAGCATTCTAGACTCCAAATCTGATGGAATTATATTGATGCGACCGTTTCCCGTCAGCCAGTCAGATCTGGAATAGCTGTAGGTTGGAACCAGCACACCTGGCTCAATTGTGATCTGCAGACCATCAAAAACATCTGAACTAACCCCATTCTCATTGAGAGTTACAAAATCATTATATCCCTGTGAGACGAGAAGTGAATCCCCTTCAATACTGCGAATATTACTGCCCGAATAGCTATCTATGTTTTCTTGATAGACTATCTTGCTACTGTCTGATTCATCCAGGACTGAAAAGCCGCTGGTCGAGTAAAAGAGACCGTGTTCATAGCCACTTATCTGCTTGATCGTATCGGTTTCAAAAGTCACGATATAGGTGTGGTTTGACTTTAGAGAAGCGTTTGACAGGATTTCAGGTGTGACACTTCCCGTACCAAACAGATCCTCTGGTTCTTCAACATCTATCACTGGCTGAGAATATCCGGCAGCCGTCTGTCGAGGTGTCATGATCGCAACATTTTTACCATAGGAACGAACTTCTTCGGCTTCATCCAATTCGATGACAGCATTATTCTCTGAAGGAGATATTCCAGGACCAATATCAGGTGCACCATAATCATAGGCAACGACAGCGTAGTAATATGTCCGCCCATTCTGAACATTATTGTCAATATATCTGTGTGACAAACCAGTTTCAGATCCGAGGTAGTAAGCCGTTCCGTTGAGGAGACCAAAATCAGTAAATCCCTGTTTGCCATCTTTCAGATCGCACTGAAAAATAGATGTTTTGAAAGTAGGTTGACCAAATCCGTCGGTAATAATTTCAGGATCGGCGAGGAATTTATCTGTCGAGCGATAAATCTTGTAACCTTCAAAATCATTGGCATTTCCCACAAAAGGGTCACGGGTGCGTGTATCAGCAATATCATCCCAGGTAAGGATAACCCGGCCATCTGAGGGGGTTGCCGTTAGTGTGGGCATCTTGGGAGGCTGAGCAAAGCGATAATCCTTTTCGTAGATAACCTGGACAATTTTCTTCAACTCATACAGAGCTGGTGCACGGTGATCCACGTCATTCAGTCCATCAAGGTCATCATATGAATGGAGTTCACTCATGGAAATGCGCTCAGTGAGTCCCTGCTGTAAGGGAAAAGGACCCGAAGCGAACACTTCAATCAGATTTGAAGTATTGGTGGTATATTCCTCGAGGGAATCAAAAGCCACGAGTTCCCACATCGCCTGGTCATTTTTGAACCATTGGGTCGTGTTGGAAATAGAGTGACTGGGGACTGGAAACATCTGAAAGGCGGTTAAACCGACCATATCCGATTCAGAGACATCGGTGAGATTAAAATTAGGCTCACAACCCACACCTTCCTGGAAGGAAGGTATGTGATCACATTCACCAATATCAGGTCCATCGTAATTCAACTCTCCCGGTCCGACACCATCAAGACCTACATCATCACCGTAGTATTCGGTGACCTGATAGATCCCGTCGCCATTGGCATCAAATCCGTCTTCCCAATCCTGATCTTCATCAGCATCCCAGTGATCTCTAAGATCTGATTCAACCAGATTATAGAAATCCAGGAATTTCTGGAGATCATCAATTGTACCCAGAGGTCCCACGATGGCTGTCGGCTCATTATCCCGTTTTTCATTAAGAAGACCATCATCGTCATTATCGATAAAGTCGTTGGGGACGCCAGGACTTTCCAGATAAGCAAATCCCAGGGTACCTGTTTTAAGATTTCCCACGCCTCGACCACTCACATCCCAGGAATAAGACATATCCAGTTCATCATCGAAGAAACCCTTTTCATCATCACCATCTGATGCGCCAACCGCGCTATGCCCGATGGCATTGTCTACCCAATAGCCAAAAGCGACCTCAAGCAGATCATAATCAGAAGTGTTAGCAATCGTATATTCCCAGAAAATAGCATCACGGGCCTGTGGATTATTCCACTGGAACCCTCTCTGTGCAACGCGTAACCCGAGTCCACCCCAAGGGGCACCCGGTTGCTGGGTTGCACCGCTCTGGATGACACTTCCAGGTTTCGGATAATATTTTACCAGATCCTCTGGTCCCAGGTATTCCTGATCCTGGGCATCATTGACCACAAAGTAAGCTTCCATATCTGCGTAGATCACACCACGACCAAAACGACCATTCCATTCGCCTGGCCATTTAAGATCATTCCCCGTGGAGGGCCATCCGGCGGTAGGCCAGGACTCCGGGAGGTGACTCATGGCAGGATATTCACTGGATAGATTGGAATATCCTTCTACAGGGTATAGACCCCATTCCACATCACCGGTGGGATTATGATCCATTTCTTCACGATAACTGGTTTGCAGATAGTAGAGCGTATGGTGATCATTTTGAACCACATCAGCCCAGTCTGTTAGTGGAATAGAATCCACCAGTGTGGGATTGTCTTCTATGTAAACTTTCGCACCGAGTAACAGACCGATTCCATCAACCATTTTGGTTCCACCTGCATTATTGGGCCAGCGCGAAACATTGGGTTTCTGCCATGCCGACAGTTCAGTGGTGTTCTGAAAATACATGAGGACCCGATTACCGGTCATGTACCCTTCCCTTTCAAATTCAGGATCACCAGCAGGATCAGTTGGTCCTACATAGGGTCGACCCTGTGCGAAGAGACCATCAGCCCCCAGAACAAGGATCGCAATTAATATCAACAGGAGATATGGACGAATTCTCATTGCATCCTCCTAAAATGTGAGGCCAACGCCAATTTTGATCTGACGTGGGGCTTGAAAGGCTGAGGGATCTTGGTAATTTTCACTGTATTCAAAGAAATCTTCCTTAAAATTTGAGAGATCTGCATCAGTGACAATGGCTGTATACGCGCGGCCAGTTTCTCCATTTACCCAGTTTTCGTTCAATCGATCAAACAAATTGTAGATCGATAGATCAAGCTTGAGATTCATTCCTCTCAAGAGTTTCATGCTGTAATAAGCAGTCAAATCTGCATGATATTTGATGGGACGATAGTCATTGTTTGGATACAGATTTACCCGTGCCAGGATGCTCTCCCCTTGAGGAGAGAATGTATAGGGTGAACCCGAATTAAAATAGCCGGTGACTGAAACACCATAATGTGGACCAACATAGCCGATGGTTCCATTGAGTGTATGACGTTGATCCCAACTCATGGGGATAAACTTGTTCACAGGATCCTGGCTGGACCCCGCACGGTTAAATGCCTGAGTAGGAGAATCGGCATTTCCGCGGGTATATTGCAATGTATAATTTAGCCAAACATTGAGGGGATTTTTGAACACATCAAATTTGACTTCGAGACCACGTACGTTGCCATAGTCCTTGTTGGTATACATTCCGTATTCTATCTGATTATAGGTACTGATCACCTTGGTGCTCAGCAGATTGTAGATGTCTTTGTAAAATAAGGAAACTTCCAGACCCATACCGGGGCCAACTTCCTGCCATAGACCGATCTCATAGGCAACCGTCTTTTCAGCTTCCAGATTTGAATTTCCCATGGTTGTCGCATAATCACTGGGTGCGATAAGGAAGGAGTGGTTCTGGTACATGGCGTACATGGGGGGCAATTGAAAGAAGTGTCCATAGCTAAAATGCAGTATAGCAGCTTCACCCAATTGATAAGCCAGACCAATTCTTGGACTTATCTGATAGGTTTGTGGTGTTGAAGGATAGGTCGATGTACGGGTGCTGTCATCCTCAAAATTGAGTTGATTTGCTGGATTACGAAGATCGCTGGGATACACTGTGGCCGGGTCGAACCAGTCATAGCGAATACCATAGTTAATCACCATCTCATCGTATTCCATTTTGTCCTGGATATATCCGGCAAAATCTGAAGGCTCTACGGTGTAGACATCTGCATAGATAGAGCTGTCCCCATAAACGATGGGTTCATAAAAGAGTGTCGCCAGATCGGTACCTTCATGAAGGTTTCTGATACTATACCATTCATTGGTCAAGTCGTGCTGGACATAATTGGCACCAGCCTTGATGTTATGATGCGAATTGATCTGCCAGGTCAGGTCAAGTTTAGCTGCATTGTCAACCATCCAGCGTTCACTATGATCTTTATTTTGACCACCAGTGCTTACACCAACACCATAACTATTGGAGTAGATATCATTTACATATTTTGGACTCAATTTGTCTTTAAAGACATAGTTACCATTGTAGGTATCCATTGAGGAAAGTTTTAGTTCATAGAACAGACTATTGGTGAGCAGGTGGTTCAATTGAAAAACCGTGAAATTTGATTCCCTGTAGCTGCTTGCCATGCCATTGGGATTGTATCTGGATCCGTGGTTATAACCATCCCACCTATCATTGTTTATGGAATGCATGAGTGAAAATTTTATGCCACCATCCAGATTAAACACGAGCTTGCCCAGAAAAGAGCGGTTGAGAGATCCGTTCATTGGTACCAGAACACTATCGCCAGTGGCCTGGGTGATCCAATTGGCTGAAGAATCAGCTGTATAATCGCTGTAGTCATCAACGCTATATCGTGAAATTCCATTGAGATGATTTCGGTTGTTCTGATAACGAGTATTTATAAAAAAGGTGATTTTATTCCCAACAACGGGACCACTTAATTGAAATTTGTAATCTTCGTTCTGGTTGACTGAAAGCTCGTCAATCCCCTTGAAAACATCATTGTTTCCGGTATAATAATTGGCCATTCCTGTATAAAATGACCCATGAAAATCTTTGCTACCATCTTTGGTAACTGCGTTGACCACACCACTCATGGCGCGACCGTATTCGGCATTAAATGTGCCGGTTATAACCTCAAGATCCTTGATGGATTCTGGCTCAATCTCTACGGAGGCATATTGGCCCCCAAAAGTTTCATCAACTGAAACACCATCGATGAGATAGGAAACTTCGGTGGATCTTCCTCCCCTGAAGTGCCCATCCACAACACCCGCTTGCATGTTGACAACAGAGCCCAGATTTTCCACAGGTAAAATCTCGAGCTGATCGGATGAAATATTTTTAATGGTTCCGGTCTGATCCTTCTTCATGGCCATTCGCTCGACCTCAACCACAACAACCTCGCCACTGATCGTGGCTGTCTTCATTCGAACATCAACGGGTACCGTTCTGTTAATGGAGACTGCAATCCCCTCAACAACAACTGGTGCGTATCCGATCATATCCACGCGAAGGTCGTAATGTCCAGGGCGAATGTTCAAGATATAGTATCGTCCCTCAATGTCTGCAGCGGCACCCATCTGTGTGTCAAGCAAAATGACATTTGCTCCAGGCAGGGCTTCACCTGTGGCATCATCAATAATGGTACCAGCAATTTTCCCAGTTGTCTGGGCTTGCAGACCGCTAAAAAGAAGCAATGACAATCCTGCAATTGTCAGGAGCTTTTTTCTGAGTTCATTTAAGTCATATTTCATCATTATCTACCAGTTTGCTACGTGTAAGGGGGATGAACTTTAGTTGTCCATCCCCCCCACTGTTTATATCAGTATATCAACAACGATCTTATTTCATTAAGATCATTTTGTGGGTGCTGGTAAAGTTACCAGCTTCCAGACGGTACATGTAAATACCTGAGGCAAGTGTTCCAGCCTGGAATTGTACATTATGAGCACCAGCCTGCTGAACATCGTTCACCAGAACCATCACTTCTTGACCCAGAACATTGTAAACACTCAGTTTTACGTGTTCGGATTGTCCGATCTCGTAACTGATCATTGTACTTGGGTTAAAAGGATTGGGGTAGTTGCTGCTCAATGAGTATACGGCAGGAGTCTCAACATCATCAATAGCCGTTCCACCAGCAGTGATAAATGAATGTGACCATACAGCTGTGGTCTGCCATGCATTATCAGTGTTATTTGGGGAACTCTGGACGTTGCCTTCCCATGAGCCATCATTATCATGAATAATTGGCTCCATGATGATCTTCATTCCGGCCTGGGGATGAAAGCGAGCATCTTCGAAACCAGCCTGGGTTGCCAGTGAGTCCAATGATATTTTGGCCTCGAATACATAATCAGGGTTGAAACCTTCAAAGTAGTAGTTTCCATCGCCTGTTGTACCCATGTTGGTCCAACCATCATTGTCGCGAGTTACATTCTGATCGTGGAAAACCAATTTATAATCAGGATTGTCACCGCGATACATGGCATTATGCCTGGGACCACTCTGATCATAGAGACCAAAGAAGAACTCTAAAGCATCATGCTCGTACCAGTTGCCATCACCCTCGACCCAAGGTGTATAAACATTGTCAGTAACTTCTCCAGCGAAATAGAGGAAGTCATCGTCAATGGCGATATACAGATCGGCTGAGGCGTCATCATCATTATCTACAGCGCCCCAGATGCTTGAGATACCCCATGAATTGGGATCACCAAGATGGAAGGGTGTAACTTCTGTCCATTCATCCAGGAAACCATCGGCAACAAAGTTGGTGGGTGCTGCCATGGTGATTGTTGGGATACCAAGAGCAGTATTGGTGTATGAACTTGGAGACAAGCCCGCTTCACCCACATTGGCGGAAGCATCTGTACAAGAAACTGCATAATAGTATTCAACGGTTTCATCGGTGGTAGGTACATAAAGATAGTGAACCACACTGGGTGCACCTTCAAGATGACCAGCCTTAAGGACCTCTACTCCAGGAGCAGTCACATCGGTGATAGCTGAGGTACTTGCATACACAGTATAGGTCTCACCCTCTTCTCCTGGAACATCTTCCCAGGTGACCAGATTGTAGTTGGTACCAGGTAAAGCGCTGATGTTCTCTGGTGGTGGGGGAGCTTCAGTGTCAAGCCCACCAAGATTCATCATGTAAACATCGTCAACCGCATATTCGCAGTTACTACCATCCCAGCGTGTGACCACGATAACACCACTTGCTACAACAGTACCTGCAGGCATGACGAACTGACCAGTATACATTTCATATTCGGAAGTGGTTTCAAAGAGCATATCACCGGTATCAGCGACGATATTACCATCTGCATCTTTACCTTCTAACTTCCAGCCGATGAATGCACCACCTGAACCGCCATCAGTAAGATCTTTGATGTATCCACCAATTTCCCAGGTTTCTCCACCTGCAGCAGCGAGAGCATCTTCCGTATAGAAAACACCCCAGGCAGCACCATTTTCAACGCCTAGAGAAGCATACTTGCTCCCTGAATGTGCAACTGCAGCATCTTCAGCGATGACAGTATGGGCCTGGCCGTCACCAGCATTTACAGCACCCCAACCGAAATCATCATCATTGACATCAGCAGTCTCAAAACCACCGTTTGTCAGAACATTCTGTGAACCGGTCAGTTTGAAATCATCAAAAATGACTGAACCTGTGACCACATCGCCTTCGCCAGCTCCGCTTACTGAGAACTCAAGAGCGTAGCCTTTGATGCGGTCCCTATCCAACTCCAGGTTGCCAGGTGTTCCTGACCAACCCGTATGGGTAAAACCAGCGTTGTCCCAGGTATCAGTTCCTGCGAGAGCCATGTTCACTGTGTGCCAACCTGGTGCATCATCCAGGATATAGCTGAATGAGTACCAGAATTCACCCAGACCAGCATATGCTGAATCTGTGATGTCACCGTAGTCCAACAGATTGAGTCTCAGGTGAACGCGACCCAGGGAATCCTGTGGTGTGAGATTGTAATATGAGAATGACAGACTGTCATAAAGTGACCAGTCATAGGTTCCCGTACTCAGGGAATCGGGATAACGATGTTGAATTTTGCTGTAACCACCCCAGCCCTCGGAATTTATACAGCTATAATCAACTCTCATTGCACCAGTACCTTCCAAAACGATATCATTAACGATCTCTGTCTGGATCCAACCCAGGTCAGGATTGGCATTGGTACTGATAGCATAATGACCTGCGGGATTGGCGGCATCGCCACCCTCAGTCACTGGATCAAACCACTCCCAATAGTTGGTGTCTGCAGGGGCGGTATCAAAATTATTGATGACCTGTGCATGACCGACAACCATGAGGAGCATAAGAACCATGCTAAAACGTAACACTGTCTTCATTGTGTAACCTCCTTGTGTTGTTGTAACTTCATATATTAAGCAAATTTTATCCATAAGGCAAAAATTGTGATCACAAGAATCAATGATGCGATAACATTATTTCTGTTCCAAACTGAATCCTGAGCATCCATCCTGCGGCTCAGATCCGTTTGCATCTCCGCTGCTGTAGCCATGGTAAGCCCTGATATTTGTCTCCCATCAGGAGCCGCTGTCAGCAGACTCACTGAAACAACCATCCCAACAGAAATGACAAAAAGGAAAACCGCAAAATGCAAAAAATTCATGGTGGCAAACCATTCAAAACTTCCCAGAGATGTTCCTGATTTAGCCACGATCTCAAGAATGAAACGTAGAGCGCCAAGAACTGCACCGACTCCTAATGCTGATATTGCTCCTTTTGAATTGGCCCTGCCCCAAAATACGCCCAGGATGAAAACCGCTGCTATGGGGGGACTGATATAGGCCTGGACACTTTGCAGATAGACAAAAAGCTGACCGCTCAGCATGGTGATCAGTGGAACCGACAATACCCCAAGTACAACCATGAGCGTGGTTGCCAGTCGACCAACCAGGACCAACTCTACCTCGGTAGATTCCGGTCTGAACTTTTTATAAAAATCAATTGTGAAAAGTGTTGAAGTGCTATTAAACACACTTGCCAGTGAGGACATGAGTGCCGCCAGGAGACTGGCTACCACTACTCCCTTAATTCCTGATGGAAGCAGATAACTGGTTACCAGCGTTGGATAGGCCTCATCACCTGATGTTCCAAAGAGTGCCGCTGCAATAAGCCCGGGCAGCACAAGAATAAACACGGGTAAAATTTTTAGAAAACCAGCGAGAATTGCACCAGAGCGGGCATGATTAATATTTTTTGCGCTTAGAACGCGCTGAACAATAAACTGATCCGTACACCAGTACCATATGCCCAGAATTGGTGCCCCAAATATGATTCCTGTCCATGGAAAATCGGGATGATCAAAGGCCTTGAACATCTCAAAGTATTCTGGTGGCAGTTTTGCCTGGAGACCACTAAATCCACCAACCTCATTCAAGCCCAGCACAGTAAGAGCTATGGCACCCCCAATGAGGATAACAGTTTGGAATAGTTCAGTATAGATCACAGCGCTCAACCCACCGGCAATGGTATAGACACCTGTCACAACGATCAGAACGATGGCAGACGTCATCATATCCCAACCCATGATCTTATGCATCAATAGACCGCCGGCGAAGAGGGTGACAGAGATCTTGGTTATGATGTAAGCGACAATAGAAACAGAAGTGAGATACATCCGACTGGCCATACCATATCGTCTTTCCAGGAACTCTGGCATGGTGAAGACACCGGATTTCAAATAGAATGGCACAAAGATCCAGCCCAGGAACAAAACCATAAAGGCAGCCAGCCACTCGAAATGACCCACGGCCAGTCCACTGCTTGATCCGGTCCCGGCCAATCCAATAAAATGTTCGCTTGAAATATTTGAAGCAAAAAGAGAGGCACCAATGGCTACCCAGCCCACATTTCTTCCTGCCAGGAAATATTCGGTACTATCAGTATTGCGACGCGAGAAGTAGAATCCAATGCCAATCACCAGCAGGAAATACAGGATGATCACAGTGAAATCAAGTTCGCTCATGAAAGACCCTGGTGAATCTCAGTATTTATTAATCCATTTTTCATTTACTTATCTATTAAATAGTCAAATACCAGACCATTCATGCCATTTGCTGTGCGGAGCTGACGAAGCGAAGTTTATTTGCTTTGACACGTGGAGGTGAATTGGATCACAGATGTTTGTATAACAAGAGTTTACAAATCCCCGTGAGTTTTTAAAATGGGTAAAATTAACTGAATTATATTTTAGATCGAATCAGCTAAACAACAAATTTTAAGTGGGTTTAGCTTATTATAGGAATAATAATATTATTATAATGATAATAACCTACTTCAGACCGAGTTCCTTGCACATGCGATGAAAGTTTGGCGGAGCCAGGCCTAATTTTCCAGCTGCCTCGGTATCCGTGCGGCTATGCTGACGAACAAACTCAAAATACTGTTTTCTGAAATTTTGTTCTACCTCTTTTAAGGGCAAAATATGATCTTTGGAAAAGGCCGGATTGGTAAGACTGGCCACGGAATCCTGGGCTCGAACATCCAGCGAGAGCTCTACCACATCTCGGGTTATTTCATCATTGCTTAATACCACCAGCCTCTGGGTCACGTTCTTCAGCTGCCGGACATTTCCTGGCCAGGGGAAGTGTTCAAGTAAACGCCAGGCATCTTCAGTGATAGCGGGCAAAACAATACTCAAATCACGACAATGGTGACCCACAAAGTAATCAACTAGAACTCTGATGTCTTCCTTACGTTCTTTCAAAGCCGGTGCCTGAATATTCAAGATATTCAGGCGGTAAAATAAGTCCTCTCGGAAAAGGTTTTTTTTCATCCTTTCCTTGAGATTTTTATTTGTGGCTGCAATCACCCGCACATCAACGTTGTGACTCTTTTTGCGACCGATCTTATCCATCTCCCCTGTTTCCAGCACACGCAATAACTTCGCCTGGGCCTGGTAGGGCAACTCTGAAATTTCGTCCAGAAAAATGGTGCCATGATTGGCTTGTTCAAAGAGCCCTGCCTTATCCTCTTTAGCGCCGGTAAAAGCTCCTTTCAGGAATCCAAACAATTCACTTTCGATAAGTTCATCTGGGATGGCAGCACAATTGACAGTCACAAAATTCTCATACTTCCGAGAACTCTGATAGTGGATATTTCTGGCGATCAGCTCCTTCCCTGTTCCGGATTCTCCAATGATAAGAACATTTGCGTGGGTCGCAGCATATTTTGTGATACGCTCACGCACTCTGAGGACGCTTTCAGATCCACCAAGCATGGGTCGTTCCTGAACAATCCTGGCAATTTTTTTATCAAGTCGGATCTGGGATTGCATTTTTTCATGCTCAAGCTGCTTCTTTTCGGCAGCATTCATGATGGTCAGGATGAAATCAGTGGGCTGATATATGAAATCTTCAATATCCGATGGATATTTTGTGCCAAACCAGTAGGCCCCACTCTCGATCAACTGATTTGCAAAATGAAGATCGGTCTGATTGATGGTCATTTTGGTGATCACAATAATTTGAATACTGGGATCGATCTTTTTCAATCGCTTGATGAGCCGCTCGCCATAAAGACCCCCAGATATTTGATAATCCAGGATAGCTACATCGTATGGACCCTTTTCTTCCAGTGTTTGAATAGCATCCTCACCTGTAGATACAATATCCCGAATACTGATTCTTTCACGATAGGGTGCGATCGTGTTTTGAATCCGTCTGACATCGAATTCTTCATCTTCGATCAGGAGGACCTTAACTTGTTCAAATTCCATGAATTATCCTGTGGGAGCTACAATGGTAAAACAGGCTCCACCTTCTGGTTTATTGTGGGCATCCAATACCCAATCACATCTTCTACTAATTTCCCATGCCAGATAACACCCATATCCAGAGTTCTGGCTGCCTTCCTTGGTACTTACAGATTCCTTGAAAATGGCTTTGCGTCCTTGTTCATCCACCTGCATTAGATCCTCTGCAAGACCATTCCCATTGTCTGATATGTCAATGGTGATGTTCTTATGAACTTCATCAAATCTTGTTTTTACCTGAAGAACGAGATCTCTATCGACATTGTGCTCGATTGCATTCTGGACAAGAGGTTCAATAATTTCCCAAATGACATATTCATTTACATGTAATACTGGGATATTATCCTCAAGATCAAGTTCAACTTTTACTGCATCACTCTGACTTGCCATATAAACGCGCTGAAAAATATTCTCTACGACAAACTGGATAACTTCATTGATATGCGTTTGGAAAATGGGATTTCGGATCACATGGAGCGGCGGATCATAGGTTTTCATATCATAGATGACCCGTGAAACAAAATTTGCGTATTTGGTCACCCGGTCACGGGTTTCATCAAGATTCACACCCTCCAGACTGCGCAGGTCTTCCTTAATGAAGCCCATGACCTTCTCAGCTTTGTGATGGGTGTGATATATGCGCTTGGTGAAGAGTGACTCTTTCTGATGCTCAACCTGTTCCCGTAGCTGCTTCGATCTCTGATCAAAGAGTTGGTGTTGAACCTCGTCCCTTTCCTGGGCAGTGTAAGAGTAAATGAAAAACATGGCTAGAAATCCTACCAGGATCAACCCGGTAAACAGTACACCACTTTGATTGTAGGCTGTTTCGATCAAGGAAAGAAACCCAGCCACATCTGGCGTCACACGCATATAAGCTGCTCCAGCAATTTCTCCCCTGTCATAAAAGGGCACAAGGACGTGGAAGGTGTTGGTACCTTCAAGTGAGCTGATGATCTGCTCCTCATCCAGCAATTCAGGAAAATGATCAGAGTAATACGCAATTGCGTTGGCGGCTTCTGGCTGATTGGTGATCTCAAACACAGAATCTGGTTCTAGATACAGGTCGTATATTTCGACTCCCTCTCTAAGAGCAACCACCCCACCCCCCTGATTTACTACCAGATAGACTTCATCGATATTTCGCTGCAGCATTTGCTGGCTCAATAATTTGTCAAAGGATTGGATCGTTTTTTCGCGAATCTCCCCACTTGAGTGATCATCACTGCGACCATGCTCAATGAGCAATTCCAGGGCTGTTGTCGTCAGATCTGCAACACGTTCTGCAGAATCTCGTCGATAGTATTCCATGGCCTGCTGAAAGATCTGGTGGGTAGATTGACTATTTATAAAAGAAAGTGCAGTTTGAAAAACAACGACAATAATGAACAACACGAGGATATGCTGGATCTCAAAATGATAGCTTTCAAATTTTTGTGGGAGCTTCAAAAATTAGTCCCTCGTGTCTCCACATGTTCAATTTCAGTTTTTGCCTTTAACAATCCGGGTTCAACATCGACCTCCCCTGTTAAAATCTGATGCAGTCGCAGAGAAAGTATGTCTGAGATCAGAGTATATTGATTGTGCATAGGTCGATGCAATCCATTGCGCATCATTTTCTCAATAACCTGCAATCTTTCCTGGCGGCCATCCTCATCCGCTCTGGTATAAAATTCCTTCTGGATGGGTAAAATACCCTCGCTTTGATAAAGCAGTTCCTGTGCCTGCACGGATGCTGCAAATCGCATGAATAGAATGGCTGCATCTTTAACGGGTGAATGCTTGGATAACATCATGTTCCAGCCACCAAATACAGGCGATGATTGGCCTCCCGCAAAATGCGGTACTGGAGCAATTTCCAACTTGGAAAACAGCTCGGGGTCGAAGCGTTGGTAGCCTTCATTGTTCAAAGTGGGCCATCCTCTTACAAATGGAATATCATTGGCGAGGGCAAATCTGATGCAATCATCTTCCGTCATCTCAAGTGCTTCCACGGGAGCAAAATTTGTTCGAAACATATCTCGCATGAATTGGGTACGTTTGATAACAACGGGGTCTGTCAGATCCATGATCTCACTGGTAATTCTATTCTGCAGGGATTGGCCTAAAATTTCATTAAAATTGCAGATCAGACCCTCATATGCATCTGCCTGGGGGACAAAAACGGGTTGATCTGGAAAATATTTTCTTTTTAGATCCACGATTTCTTCCCATGTGATGGAATTCCTGATCCGTTCTACCATTGCTTCCCCATCAGGCAGCTTGAGAATCATATCCTTTCGAAAGTATAAGGCACCAATGTCTGTGTAGAGCGGAATGGCATACAGAATACCATCCACATAGCAGGTCTCCAGCGGTTCTGGTACCAGTTTATCGAGAAATTGGGGAGCAAAATACTGGGCCAGTGGTTCAGCCCACTTGGTAAATCGTGGAACCCATATCAGATCAACAGAAAAAACATCAATTCGACTGCTCCGACTCCTTAAGTTCCTGGCAATCAGCTCTTTACGTTGATTTGTATTAAATTTAGAAAAGGGCAGGTCAATGGCGATAACTTCAACCTCACCTCGGTACAATTCATTGAATTGCTGAATAATAGCTGCCTGACCCACACCGATATTGTCAGCAAAATAGACGCGCTCAATCCCATCTGTATTTAAGGGATTTGGACCCAGAGGAAATGAGGAGATCAGGAAGGAGATGAAAAAGATCAGCGCTCCCAATGAAAACAGGAAGGGCAGACTCGTAGAAAAAGTTCTGATCCTTGCCTTCTGAAGTTCAGGTTCTTGTGGATTAAGTTCATTCATATTATTGAAATGATAATAATTGCCGTATCAAAACAATACAAGCGCTAAGTATGCTGGACAAAAATTGACGGCTGGAATCTGAGAATTTATCTATCTTGATTATTTGGATGCGATATTTTGTGGCGATCATCCCATTATTGAAATTTTTCGTGACAGAAAATTTTGATCTTAATTCTATTGTAATGCTACACTTATAAAAGCCGAGCGATAATCCCTCCCTCATCAATTCTGCCCTGGACCTTCCCGCTTCAAAATTGTGATCATGAAATTAGCGAATGTGAGGTGTGGGGGTTGAAATCATGGCACCCTAATTGAACATTAATTGTATAGGATAGAAGCAAATCCTATCGCTGCCAGTCGAAAGAAAATATATGATTAAAGAAAAATACATCAACAAATCCACGCTTTCACTGATCTTGGCATTGCTATTATCTGCCTGCAACACCACAGAACCTGTCATAAAGCAAGAACCTGTTTATGGGAAGAGTATAGCAGCCATCGTAGAGATGATGACCCTTGAAGAGAAGGTTGGGCAGATGACCCAGGTGGATCGTGGTCGTCTGAATAAGATCTCGGATATTAAAACCTATTTCCTGGGTTCTGTCCTGAGCGGTGGAGGCTCTTCTCCTGAGATCAACAGTCCTACTGCCTGGGCTGATATGGTGGATGCATATCAATTGGAGGCCTCTCAGACCCGTCTGGGAATCCCATTGATGTATGGGATCGATGCCATTCACGGACATAATAATGTCTATGGTGCCACAATTTTCCCACACAACATTGGGCTTGGAGCCACAGGAAATCCTGATCTTGCAGAAGAAATTGCCAGGATCACGGCAAAGGAGGTTCGGGCGACCGGTATCAACTGGACCTTTGATCCCTGTGTCGCCAATTCTCGTGATGAGCGTTGGGGGCGGTCATACGAGTCGTATGGAGAGGATCCTGCTCTGATCTCCGCTCTGGGACGAGCCCAGGTTGCCGGCTATCAAGGTCGTTCCCTGTCTTCATCTGAATCGATTGCAGCCTGCACAAAACACTATATCGGAGACGGAGCCCCAACCTGGGGAACAGGTGTTGCTGGAAACATAGATCAAGGGGATGCCCAAATATCTGAAGCCGAACTACGCGCACTTCATTTCCCGCCCTACCAGGCTGCCATCCAGGCTGGTACTGCCACGATCATGGCTTCCTATAACAGTTGGAATGGTGAAAAACTTCATGGCCATGAATATCTTATGACTGATGTACTCAAGGGTGAGTTGGGTTTTGAAGGGTTTATTGTATCGGATTGGCAGGCCATTGATCAGCTGCCCGGTAGTTATAAGAGCGATATCGTTCAGTCCATAAATGCTGGCATAGATATGGTCATGGTACCTGGCAATGGTTCCAACGGAGCGCCCGGCTATACAGAATTTATCCGCAAATTGAAACAGGCTGTTAATGAGGGCTTGATAGAGACCTCGCGTATTGATGATGCTGTCACCCGAATCCTTCGCGTCAAACAGAATATGGGTCTACTGGATGGTCCTTATATAAATGACCGTAGCTTGATCACTTCTATTGGGTCGGCAGAACATCGGGCAGTCGCTCGCCAGGCCGTTCGAGAATCGGTGGTTATGTTAAAAAATGAAAATTTACTACCGCTTTCCAGGGATCTCTCAAAAGTGATCATCACCGGAAGAGGTGCCCATAATATCGGTATGCAATGCGGAGGATGGAGTATTCACTGGCAAGGTGGGATGGGCGATATCACCGAAGGGACTACGATTCTGGAAGGTATTGTTTCAAGCGTCTCCAGCAGCACCCAAATTGAATATTCTACTGATGGAGCAATACTCGCGGGAGCTGATGCAATCATCGTTGTTGTCGGAGAAGAACCCTATGCTGAAGGTGCCGGAGACCGAGCCAATCTAATCCTTTCCAGCGAAGATCTTACGCTGATAAACAGGGTTGAAGCAAGTGGTCAACCCTATGTTGTTGTGCTGTTATCCGGTAGACCACTGATTATCACTGATATTATTGAAAACGCTGACGCCTTTCTGGCCGCCTGGCTTCCAGGAACAGAAGGTAATGGCATTTCTGATGTGATCTTTGGTGATTATGTACCCACTGGCAAACTATCGGTGACATGGCCCAGGAACATGGCTCAAATCCCCATCAATCTTGGCGACAGTGGTTATGATCCCCTTTTCCCAGTTGGTTTTGGATTAAGTTATTAATTTATTGCGCATCATGAACGAAGGGACTAAGCTTAAGCTTAAATGAAACACGCCTCCCATACCATGATATCTATCGTCACTTTGATTTTCGTTGTTCTACCAAACCTACTGTTTGGTCAGGCACTCCTGTTAAATGAAATCGTCTCATCCAACTCAGCCAGTCTCAGCGACGAAGATGGAAATTCTCCTGACTGGATCGAAATATATAACCCAGCACCCAACACTGTAAACCTGCAGGGTTATTCACTGTCAGACGATATTGAAGAGCTTGACAAGTGGACTTTTGAAACGGGACAGATCGTTAGTGGGGGTCATGTCATCATTTTTGCCTCCGACAAGGATAGACAAGGTCTGAATATCAATTGGCATCTCATCATTACAGAAGGGACGCTGTGGCACTATTTTGTTGGTAGTTCAAATCCACCTGCCAATTGGAAATCACTTGATTTCACGGAAAGCCAATGGTCTCAAGGTCCCAGTGGTTTTGGATATGGCGACAATGATGACAACACCATTATCCCCACGACCATGTCCGTTTATTTGCGCAAAAGGATTTCCATCCCAGACACGTCAGCTATCTCAGGGCTGCTATTCCACATCAATTATGATGATGGATATATTGCTTATATGAATGGTGTTGAATTTTCGCGGATGAACATGGGGGCTCCTGGCACGCCGGCAAACAATACCACTGCGGCCGATTCTTATACTGAGCCTGCCTTGATTCAGGGTTTTGATTTACCCTTCACAATTATTCCCAGAGAACGACTGCAAAATGGCGATAATGTCATTGCCATTGAGGTTCACAATCACAGTACGAGTTCATCAGATCTGACTGCGACTCCCTTTTTGAGCCTGGGCGAAATTGGTGGGTCTGCCCCCCCCTTGCCAGATTATCTCCTCCAACCCGAATCCAGTCGTTTTCATACCAACTTCAAAATCAATAGCAGTGGCGAAATGGTCATGCTTTCCGGACCAGATGGTGAAATTCGTGACTCGGTTAGCGTTCCAGGATTGCCCCCTGACATCAGCTGGGGTCGGGATTCTGATGGGGGTGATAATTGGCTTTATTTTAACCCACCAACACCTGGTGAGACAAATAATGGCGGGTCTCTATTCTTACCTCAACCCCCTGACGTGTCTCCACAACCGGGTTTTTATAATGGGGGCATTCCCTTTAGTTTGGGAACCATACCGGAAGGTATTGTTTATAAATATACTTTGGATGGTAGCAAACCTGATCTGAACTCATCAAACTACACATCAACGCTGTATTTCACCCAGACCACTGTCGTCAGAGTCATGAGCAGTGCCCCTGATGGTACCAACCCCTTCTATGCATCCTATAGCTATTTTTTAAATGAAGACCCCTATCTCCCGGTTATGTCTCTTATTTTTGAACCAGGGGCTTTCTTTGATAATGATACCGGTATGTATGCCATGGGACCCGATGCCGATGAAGCTTTTCCCTACTTCGGTTCCAATTTCTGGGAAGACTGGGAACGAGAAGTCCACATCGAATATTTTGAAGATGGACAAGCTCTGAGCTATTCCAGTCCAGCAGGAGCAAAAATATTTGGCGGATGGAGCCGTGGGAACCCCCAACGTTCCCTTTCACTCTTTGCTCGGAGCCGCTATGGGTCTTCAGATTTTGAGTACCCCTTTTTTCCAGACTTGGATCTGGAATCTTATGAAGCATTGGTCTTGAGAAACGCCGGGAATGATTGGAATATGTCAGGCTATCGTGATGGATTTATGACCGGACTGGTTACGGATCAGGATATCGATAGGCAGGCCTTCCAACCTGTTGAAGTATATTTTAATGGGGAATACTGGGGAATCTATAACCTGAGAGAAAAGGTCAATGAGCATTTTCTGGCCAGTCATCATGATCTGGATACAGAATCTATTGACCTGCTGGGTCTGGATGGCAGTGAGGTCATACATGGTGACAACTCGGATTACCTGAGTTTGATCAACTATGTAAATTCCCATGCCTTGGTAACTGACCAGGATTTTGAATTTGTTGAGGAGAAGGTAGATGTACGGAATTTTATCGATTATCAACTTTCCCAGATCTATTTCGACAATTGGGACTGGCCGGGCAACAATATCAAATTCTGGCGCTCCCATGCACCTGGGGGCAAATGGCGCTGGATACTATATGATACTGATTTTGGTTTCAGCATTTGGAGTAATAATAATTATATTAAAAATACGCTGGGATTTGCTACCGATCCCAATGGACCTGGCTGGCCAAATCCGCCCTGGTCTACCCTCCTTTTGCGCAAATTCCTGACGAACCCGGATTTTAAACGTGACTTTATACTAACCGCCTGTGACCTGTTGAATCAACCCTTCAGTTACGACGTGGTTCATGAAGCCCTGATACGGCATCAGCAGTGGATCCAGTTGTCCATACCCAATCATTTTGCCCGATGGAACCATAACTCAATTGGGAATTGGTTCCAGGAGGGTGTCATCATGAATACCTTCGCCGTGAATCGAGGTTATTACATGCGCAACCATTTCAGGAGCAAGTTCAATCTTGGGTCTGATAGTCAAATAATGGTGAATGTCCAACCTGATTCTGCCGGATTGATCCGTGTACACTCGATTATCCCAGAATCATATCCATGGACTGGAGAATATTTTTCGGATGTCCCCCTGGATGTAAAAGCCATCGCATTGCCAGGATACCAATTTTCGCACTGGGAGGGAATTGGAGGCAGTGACCCAGAGCGCACAGTCAGTCTCCTCAACGATCTTGAGCTGACCGCAGTCTTTATTCCCCTTGATCCCGGGGATGGTGCCCTGGTTATCAACGAAATAAACTACCATTCATCGAATGACTACGATTGTGGGGATTGGATCGAATTATATAATGGCACTCAACAGAGTGTGGATCTATCGGGGTGGATTGTCAGTGATGGTTCTGATGAGAATCAGTTTATGATCCCTGAATTTGAGCTCCCCTCCAATGCATATATAATTGTCTGTAATGATTCCACTGCCTTCAGGACAGTGCATGGGCCATCAGCCAGTCTGGTTGGTGATCTTGATTTTAATTTTAGCAATGGCGGTGAATTGATCCGAATCTTTAATGCTGATAACATGCTTGTGGATAGCGTTCGATACGATGATGAGGCGCCCTGGCCTGTGGAGCCGGATGGTGAGGGTCCTACTCTGGAGCTAACCAACCCAGCTCTTGACAACAGCCTCAGCACGAGTTGGGCAGTCTCTGATGAACAGGGGACACCTGGATTTCAAAATAGTCGCTTCGTCGATCCATCCGGGATTTCCAGCAGCAACAGACCGCTTACCCTGCGTCTTGGAATGGCTTACCCCAACCCCTTTAATTCAAGGGTGAGTCTCCCCTTTGATGTGCAGACCGAATTGTCATTCCAATTTGAGATATATGACATCCGTGGACGGTTGGTGAGATCGGAATCTTATGAGCCTTCTGTAAATTCCAGCAAAACATTTTACTGGGATGGCAGGAATGATTATGGGAAAGATTGCAGCACAGGCCTGTACATCGTTCAACTCAGGCAGAAGGGGATGTCAATTTCAAGAAAAATTGCACTTCTCCGTTAGGACTGATGATCCAACTGTTCTTCTTGAAGCCAGTTTTGCTAGCTTACTCAATCAACTTTACGGTTCCAAAATTCATAGGTGACCGATAGGCGTTGTCCCGGGGTGCATACCAGGATATTTTGCCATCCCGTGAGTTGCCATCATTGTCATTTACATGGATATCCAATCCGAGATAATGGTCCTGAACAGCCAATCCATTAACACTTTCCCAGGGGATTGCAATTTCAACAGCATAACCTGTTTCATCGCGAATCAATTGACAATCACTGTCTCCTAACGCAGCTCCAATATCGGCGTACAACTCCTCTTCATCGATCACGAACCTTATTTGAATATCATTATCCTCAAATAATCTGGATTTGCCGTTATCTGCATCGATATAGATTTCGATTCCGTCTTTTAAGTGATCTACAGATGAGTTGGTACTGAGACTATCATCTGTAACCTGGATATAAAAGTAAAGCTTATTCCAATCCCACAAGGCACTGAACCAGGCGCTTAGATCTGATTCACCATCGACAGACCCGGAGATGACATGATCCAGTGAAAGCCGATCTGCCATTGCCCAGGTGTCCTCTAACACACCATCTACGATTGGTGGAGAGACTGTTCTACTCATTTGCATTCCTTTAAATGCGTGCCAGTTTATGGAGCAGGGCTCACTCACAACCACCCCCTTTTCATTCCACACCATTACCTGGAAATCTCCCGTTCTCTGCGTCATGGGCAACTCGTGGAGGATCAGCTCATAATTTGTGGCCTGATCTATCGGTTTTCCCTCACGATACCATTGGTACTCCAGGGGATAGCCCGATGCTCGTACCCTGAGTACCCCTGAATAGCCATCCATGAAATTCATGTCCCGGGGTGCACGTGTTAGCCTGGGCTTCTTGACAGCGATGGTACTGGCATACTTCTTTGGATCCAGGGGAACCAGGGATTTAACCATCCCCGGCAGAAAATCACAAGCAGTGGAGTTTGTTTGTCTGGCCTGCTTATACAACCAATATTTTGCCAACCATTTATTGGGACGTGGTCCCTCCCCCTTCCAGTAGCTCAGGATCTTATCAAATCCTGAATTCCTTCTAATGCTCCAGGGTTGACGATCCAGCTCGAATTTTTTGTGTGTCCACCAATTCCAGCCCACGTTGGCATCCGCAAGAAATTGGGTGGATCGCGTATAGAGTTCCCAGGGTGGATCCTGCTCACCAGTTTCACCATGCCATAGAGGAATATTGTATTTATTGCGAAGATCATCCCAGCGCTGGAGACCCCGCTGTGTATGCGTAGGTGGGTATGAATGAAAAGCTATGACCAGATGTGGATCCCAGTTCATGGGTTCCAGGACTGAGAAATCCTGGGCCCAATCATCCCCTTCGATGAAAATAATACCCTGGGAATCCGTTTCCCTGATGACTTGAGTAAGGAGCAGGTATAATTCTCTCAACCAGGCCGGGTCTACTCCATCGTAGCGGGCCAGCAATGGCTCATTGAGTAGATCATACCCAACAATGCACGACTTGTCCGAATACCTTTTAGTTATGGTGTCCCATAGATCAATGGTTCGCGGCCAATATATGGTTTTCTCAGTCCATAGGCGGGCTGTCCCATCACTATCTGAAATATTCGCCGCATTTTGCCCACCAGGAGCGCCATGGAGATCCCAGATGATACCCATGCCAAGTTCTTCGCACCAATCCACGAAACTATCAATATAGTTGAATTTATTTTCATCGTAGACATAGGGTGCCTGTGCAGGTTGATCTTCACGGGGTTGGAGCATGGATGCCAGCAGAGGCACCCTGAGTGTATTCACACCCCATGATTTCATTACCTCAACGTCTTCCCGGGTCACGAAATTTCGATAATACAGATCCCAGAATTTATCTGCAGCAGAAACTCCAATAAGATCCACAATGGCTGCTTCAAATTGTCTGGGTCGATCCAACTTTCTGAGACCCCACATGTATCCTTCCGGTAGTAACCAACCTCCCAGCCCGATCCCCCGGAGTTGCACAATTTCACCCGTTTTTATATCGATAATATTCTGGCCATCCGTGGTAAAATAGGCCTTAGCTAAAGGCACATGGATCAAGTAGATACCGATGGTCAGGAGAGCAATTATTTTTCGCATTTTAAACCTTTTTCATGATCAGGAGACAACTAAAATATTCTAATTCTATCATCAATGACCTTGAGGGTTGCACTGAATCTTATCCTCAAATCTGCAACGAATAAAACAAAGTAAGGCATGACGCAATCGCGTGCAAGCAAACATGACCACCCATTCTGGGGGTGCATTCAGTTCCCGCTGATTGTCTTAAAGGTTTCTTGACAAAAGTTTTCTAATCATGTCATAAAGTATTAAACAACAATATAAGGCATGATGTGACATCTCTAGTTTGTGCAATGATATGAATAATAGTAACTTATCAATAACCCCA
>CAZVSF010000013.1:0-25340 GCA_964630195.1 uncultured Lentisphaeria bacterium | reverse complement strand
GGCCCTCCTTCAGGTGTTTGATTGCCTCTGGATTGGTGGTGTTGAATTTCCAACGCTGAACCTGTTGGAGTATGGGGGCTTTGTCATTTCCGTTCAATTGTATTCCTGTTGCCGGGAAGATCCTGCAGTCATAACTGCGGCAGGTGGCGGGACGATGCTTGTAAATTGAACAAGCTCCGTCTTTGAGCATGGGGCAATGACCATTTTCATCATAACCCATAAGTACATGCCCTTCAGGCAGGCCTGGGGCAGGAAATAAAAGTTCCTCTGGAATATGTGTGAGTGTCTCCGATTCAGATGGTCCTATATGGATAAAATAGGAGGACCGGCAACACGCATTGCAATCACCACAGGGAACGTCTGTCCCGGAACTATCTGCCAGGGCTTTACGTGTAGCATCAAGCCACTCTGCAAAGTTCCCAGCCGCTAATTCCTGCTGCCCTGACATTTAGCTTAGAAAGCGCCCCACTTTTGTTTTCCCGGGATATAGTAAGAGGGTAGCAGAAATCGGAACATTTTGGCAATATTATGCGCTCTGTCGGCTTTTTCCTGACTTTCGTCCAACATCTTCTGCAGTTCTTCACCAAATGTTTCTGAAAAATAAGCATCGGCAGCTTTTTCCCGATCTGCTTCCGTTGTAAATTGATCTCGTATCTGACCCAATTCTCCTGCATCCAGCCAGAAACCGCCACAATTTCCACACTCATCCACTTCTACATCGCGCTTAATACTCATGAAATGTTTCATCATGATGACATTATCGCATTTGGGACATGCTCGTTTTTTAGTAAGGTCAACTGAGCCTGCTGGATTTTTTTCAAAATGTAGCAAAGCTTCACCGGCTGCCTCGTGTCTTTCATCGACTTGTTTCAGCTCATAATTGTCAAACCACAGACCTCCACACCCATTTTCACAGACATCAACTGTGATTTCACCCACCTTCTTGGCAACTAGAGTATTGGCACATGCCGGACATTTCATATCAGACCCCTCTCCTATGTCTTGATTCAGATTTAATTTTTCGTTGGACAATTTCCCGTTTACACCAGAGTATCAAAGTTAAAAAACCAGAGAAATTATAAATTATTGTGCTTTTCCAGGCAGACTATTTATCCCGATGTACCGAGTCAGGAGAAAAGGCAGGCAGACATACTGCAATATATTCTGCTCCTTCAGCTCCAGGTGTGCTATAACGAACCCATTCGCCAGGATCAGTGACAATGGATTGCCCGGACATGACATCATAGGAGCCCCCACTATATGCAACATGAAGTTGCCCCCTGAGTACCAGGGTGATTTCCATGAATTCTGGTCGCTGACCTGGCTCAACCCATCCTCCAGGGGACACCATTCTGGCAACACTTACCTCAGCATGCTTTGAATTTATATGACCCACGAATTCTTCAATACGTTTCGGTTTATTTCCGGCCGATTCAATAATAGTAGGGCTCTCTATAATTCTTGGCATGTTACTCGGTCCTTTTATCCATTCTCATTGTTTTCTCAACATTTTTCCTGGTCGAGCTCCCGTGAACTCACCCTCTGATCGAACCAATACACCATTCACCATGACCCAATCAAATCCCCGGGCAATCTGATGAGGTTTTTCAAAACTTGCCAGGTCCTGGACATCATCCGGATCAAAAATAAGGATATCCGCTGAGAAACCAGCCTTAATCAAACCCCTTTTTTGCCCAATCAAACCCAGTGTTTTTGCAGGCAGACCGGACATTTTATATACAGCCTGTTCAAGTGTTAATAGCTGCTTATCATTCACATAATATCGAATCACCTTGGCAAATGAGCCATAGCCCCTGGGATGACGCATGGTAGGACTGCCATCTGTGCAGGTCATGATGTAGGGATCGATAAACAGTCTGTCCTGCAACTCCTGATCCATCACAAAATAGGCACCACTGGCTCCGCGGGGACCAATGTCATCAATGAGCACATCCTCGAAAGGCTTGTTCAATTCTGATGCAACCTGGGCCAATGTTTTACCAGCCCAGGGAGCTGTTCCAAACAGAGTAGCATCCGGACCATTGCGGCGCTTAATTTTTTCCCTGAGATATTCAGCCAGCTCTTCCCGTCTTGATGCGACCACTTCTTCGTATTTATAGGGTGGCTTTGCCCAGGAGGGAAATACAATTCCGATTCCCGTATAACTTGCCAGGTATGGGTACATATCCGCAGTGATGTGAACGCCCTGCTGTCTGGCAGCTTCCATTTGCCCGAGGATCTCTTCAGCACGATCTGCACCATGGCCATAAACCACTTTCATATGTGAAATGTTGACTGCACAATTGCCGCCCTGCCCCTGCTGGATAAGTTCAGCAATTGAATTTTGAACCGCTTCATCATCCTCGCTGCGGGTATGGCTGGTTATGACACCACCCCACTTGCCAACCGGTTTGGCTATGGCGATCAATTCATTCAATTTTGAAAATGAGCCTGGTTGATATTCAAGTCCTGTTGATAATCCAAAACAACCAGCCTTTAGAGCCTTATCCACCAGGGCTGCCATTTTTCTTCTGTCCCAGAAGGATGGATCTGGGTCAAGCTTTACGCCGGCTTGATTTCTGATGCTTCCATGACCCACGTAGGTCCCAATATTAATTCCAGTATGTGTTGACTCCACATCCTGCATCCACATCTCCATGTTTGTGTTACTGGCCCCGTCCTGACCTAATAGGATTGATGTGACCCCCATACCTGAGAAATTATGGAAATCTGGTGTTTTGAGTGGATCGCCATGGGCATGATTATCAATAAATCCTGGTGTTACAATCTTGTCAGCGGCATCAATGATGTGTTTTACTGAAATTGATTCAGGGTCCACTGTCTCGACGAGAACTATTTTTTCTCCCTGGATCAACACATCCGCCTTGAACCCAGGATTTCCGGTACCATCAATGATGGTACCGTTTATTATCAAAAAATCATAATGGTCAGTGCCAGTCATAAGATCTTGTCCTCTAATAATAGGCGCAGATGCAAATAGCATCGCCAGCAATATCGTCACATGTTCTTTCATGGTACCTTTCAGAAAATCCCCGGATCCGATGGAACCCGTGATTTTTTTACTTTAAAAGCAATACTTTTTGAGTTGCAAAGGCTTCTCCCTGCTGTAGTCTGATAAAATAGATTCCTGCTGGTATAGTCTTGCCGGACTGAGCCATAGCATCCCAGTGTATCGAATACTCGCCGGCGCTATGGGTCCCCTGAAACAAATTGATCACTGCCTGACCCTTCAAATTCAAAATATCCAGTTGGACATCACCTTTCTCAGAAATTTTATAGCGAATATTTGTCCCGGCATTAAAAGGATTTGGGAAATTGCTCAGTTGAAAACCAACGGGCTGAAGAAATGGGTCGTGTGTTCCACTGCTAGCATTGGAACTTCCCGGGGTAGGATTTTCAAAGAATATCCATTGCCCTACACCATCGGTTGCACGGCCATAAGATACATCGGTTTCCTGTTCACCATAATTCAAAGCATCTACAATGGTCACACCATCTGCTCCAACCAGAGCCAAAAATTCGCCATTACGACTCAATTTGAAATTGCTGTGCAGGCCTGATTGCTCCTGATCTTCATCACACCAGATAAGTTGATATCCTCCAGACTCCAGCATGATACCTCCCAGGGAGAACATCCACTTGGTCAGATTTCCGGGATCATCCGTGAGATACATCCCGCTGAGAAAAACATCCGATGGTCCGGCATTAAAGATTTCCAGCCAATCGTCAAATTCACCGGCATCATCTGCATTTGTTGCCACATTGCTGGCGAGAAATTCATTGATACGCAGAGGAATCGTTGAAGAACCTGGCACCTCAATATACTTAAAATCACTCCGGGGGTAGAGCATGCTTTGACCATTTTGATCCATGGCGGCCACCTGGAATCGGCCCTGTCCATTGACGCCAAGTGGCGGGATAACACCAACCCATCGATCTGTCGCCTCAATTGAACCAGACCCGGGATCTGGCGCATATTGCATGGGATAGGATAAAATGACCGTCATAACACCGGGGTGATATGCAATGGTTAAACTATCAAGACCGACCGGGCTAAAGGCAGCTACAACAACATGGATGCTGTCTTCAGGTCCTGGAATGCGGGGCCAGTATTTTAGGTCATAAATAATGGGTGGTGCTGTTTCATATTCGAGTTGATTGTCCAGAGAGGCATGACGCTCATTGATGAACTGTTTGAGACCCTTTTTAACATGCTGATTTGAATAGGGACTGGCTGAGTAGGATTGATTAAAATCATCGATCCCGAACCCGTAATCAAAAGTCCTGAAACTATCAAGCTCAGCCCAGGGAGTGATCATATCTTTCAGACTGTCCAGATGTGATTCCCATAAACTCAGATCCGTGATATTATCCCTGTACCATTCAATAATATGGGTATATAAATTTCTGTATTGGTTATTTGACATGAGCCTGGACATAAGGGGTCGCAGATCAGGGTTGTTGTCATCAATAATTCTAAAACTATAGGGGTTTACGGTCGCCCAATCAATATTGAACCAATCAACACCAAAATTGTTATCATAATCATAGGGAATCCAGTGGATACGATCAATGGCTGGCTCATGATAGAGATAGTAGTTGTTTTTGAGGAACCAGTAGTCATCCCAATTGCCTGTGAGAACATTCATGGCAGCATATTTAAGGACTTCTGGAACGACCAGAACCTGTTCAAGAGAATCTGGAAATAGCGACTGGGGAGTGTTGTGGAGGATGGTGATCAAACGAGCAAGATCGGAGTAGTCGTATACGTCTCGGTTCGTTTTTAATTCATAGGGTCGCGTCTCATCCTGATATGGATAGTAATCACTGGCGTTGGGTCCCCTATAGGTAAGATCTGCAGGCCACAGGCATTTCCAGAGGTTACCCGAGTCATCTTCAAAATGGTTCTTTAGAAACTCATCGTCAATATGCTCTACGGAAATGTAAAGCCCATAATAGACATCATTAATATACACTGCACAGTGCGCAGCCCGGCTGGTTTGCAGACCGGTGTGCTGGTAATGATCCCAGGCGATCTTACTCCGAATTATTGAAGGGTCGTTGTGTTCGCCATTCAAGTTGAGCTTTTCCACATCGTAAAATTTTCGTCCTGGTTCAAAGGTGTTAAATGACAACTTGAAAGATTTTTTTTGAGCATCACGCGAGGTATTACCCCGCAGACGAAATCCTACATTTTCAATGGTTTCATCGATAAATGCGTTCACAAAATGCACAGTGGCTACATGCATGGAATCACTATGAATGTTCTCATACATCCAGACAAGCCCATCAGGATCCATGGTTATTTCTATGATGGCAACCTGGCTATCATCGTAAAGCAAATCAAGGTCAGCGGCTTGTAAAAAGCTGCACAAAAGACCCAGGGAAATCAGAACATTTTTCATCAGGTAAATGTAGGGTCGGTTCCGGTGGATAGAACGGTTTCCTTCAGTTGTCCGGGACAAAAGCTGGCAGCTTCTCCCAAAGATCAATCACCTTCAGTTTTTTTGAGGGAAAATAATAGACCCTCTATGACCATCCAGATCGCCAGGATGAATACAATGGCATTGAGAAACACCAGCAAAGCATGTCCGTTTTCCCAATAGCTGAGTTCGTTGAGGAAGATGGCCCAGACAGTCATGCTAACAATAATGAAGGCCGGAATGGCTGTAATCAGGAAGGCCAGGTCTTTACGTTTCCTCCTCAAATAAATACTTATGACGATCAACGCCATCCCTGCCAGGAGTTGATTCACAGCGCCAAACAGAGGCCAGAGTGTCAGTGCCCCGTTTCCGTCAGCACCTGTTATAAAAGCCAGAGCAGCCGCGGTTAAAACTGCAATGGCTGTTGCTGTATAGCGATTTGTTAGGCCTGGCACTTTCATGTCACGGAACAATTCGCTAATCACATAGCGCTGAATACGGGTGGCAGAGTCCAGAGTCGTCCCGGCAAAGGATGCGATAAATACACCAATGACTATGATCCCCAGGCTTTTGGGAATCCAGATTGACTCCAGCATGTTGGCGGATCCAATAACTACCGCGTTAATCTTTGAGGCCAGACCCTGCGAAGCCGACCAGGAAGCATAATGGTGATGCCAGGCAGCAGTACCAGTGAGGAGAGTACCATCATTCTGCTGATAAGCCAGACCAATCCCCGCCCCCACTGCAATCACCACCAGGGTGGCCAGCAGGGCTTCCATGAGCATGGATCCGTACCCTACAAACAGGGCATCTGGTTCACTGTCGATCTGTTTGGAGGTGGTTCCAGATGAGACGACGGCGTGAAATCCCGATAGTGCACCACAGGCAATGGTAATAAACAGAAAGGGCAAGAGGGGCGGCGCTCCTGAGGGTGAAACGTTCAGTGCGGGTGCAACCATTTCCAGTTTGCCCCATAATCCCGATCCAAGAATCCCAATCACAAGGGCTCCCATGGCAATAAAGAGCTGCCAGGCATTGATATAGTCCCGGGGCTGTAACAAGCGATTCACGGGAATAGCTGATGCCACGCCAGCATAGATGAGCAGAATGATGGTCCAGACACCTGTAGCCGGCAAGCCGGCAATTGCTGGCATGTTGAAGGGTAAATAGTGACCCAGGACAACCGTGGTATACATGAGGGTAACTGCAATGGCCGTTGAGATGAGCACATTGGTACCGCGCTGATAAATCAGCCAGCCCAGAGTGACTGCGATGGGAATCTCCATCCAGACTGGAAATACCGATTGTGGAAACATCTTGAAGATGACGGCAATGATCAACCCAAAAATGGCAATGATGATAAGCAGTTCCAGAAAGATGATGAGAAAGGCAATATAACGCATTCTTAGATTGACATAACGGGCTGCATATTCGGAAAGTGATTCTCCTCGATTTCTCAAAGACAATACCAGGGATCCCAGATCATGAACGGCCCCCATGAAAATTGATCCAAAAAAAATCCAGATCATAGCAGGAACCCAGCCCCAGATGATGCCAATGGCTGGTCCCACAATGGGACCGGTTCCAGCAATAGAAGTATAGTGATGACCGAAAATGATTCCTTTTCGGGTAGGAATAAAGTCTACTCCATCTTCCAGGTCATGAGATGGAACTGACCGATCAATATTTAGATTGAAGATCTTGCGAGCCAAAAACTTACCGTAGCTATGATAGGCAATCAGGTAGCCTATAAAAGAAACCAGCATCAAGGCTACAGCATCCATGAAGCACCCCTTTCTTCCTTCAATATTGACTTTTTATCGTGCTGGAAGATAATGAATCAGGGTTTTCAGCCAAGCAGGAAGTCAGAACTTTTAGCTCACAATGGGGGCGGAGTGACCTGGTTTTATTAGCCCACATATTTCACAAGGCAGCACAATCTGGCTTGTTATTTTGATTTCTGACTGCGTTGTTCGGAATAAATCCGTCCTCTGCGGTCATACAGAACGCTTGCGGATGATTTATCCTCTGGCCTTGTCAGAAATCAAAATTCCAGCGTCAGAACTACCCTGGGTACAAAGTGTATTTTTCAATATTTTGGGTGACTTTCACAAACACAGCAAGATACAATTACTTTTGCACTCCCCCATGAAATATGTGGGTTAGGTTTCTTCGTGGAGCTTGCGCGCTGCTACAATTCCGATATTTAGCTCAAACCCAATAATAATAGAAAGGGAATAGCAAAGGATCATGAGCATAATAATAGGGAGTGTCCCAATTGAACCATACAAGGCATTATAGCGGCTGAAGTGATCTATATAGAAGCCGAACCCCGTCGTTATCGTTATTGAAAGGAAGGTTGCCAGACTTGCACCTGCTGAGATGAAACGATATTGACTCTTTTTTGAGGGTCCCCAATAGTAGAGAAATGAATAGGCGAAGTAGAATACACCCAGAATGACCACCCATTTTCCAAAGTTGACCAAATAATAGAACCAACCCTGGATAATGAGTTCCTTGAGCACAAGAAAATCCATGAGTCGATGGGTTATTGTCATAAGCGAAACGCCGATTGTGACCAGGGAAAATAATGTAACAACGAGGATAAGCGCCACAGCTCGCTGCATTAGCCAGCTGCGACTCTCTTCAACATGTACGGACGCATTGAAGGCATCGATAAGCGCTACGATTCCGTTGGTTGAAAAGATCATAGCGAGAGCAAACCCAAATGATAATAATCCCCCGTGTTTTATCGTAATGATGTCCTCAATGATCCTCTGGACCACAGAATACGTACTTGCTGGCAGTAAGGATTGGATGAGAGAGAGGAGATCACTTTGAAAGTTATCAATGGGGATGATTGGAAGAAGCGTAAACAGAAACAGGATTCCCGGAAAAACAGCCAGGACGAGGTTGAATGAAACCGCTTCTGCCCTCGCGATCACACGGCCATCACGAATTCCCCTGAAAAAAAATAGTAATACATTAAAAACTGGAAGCCTGTCAAAACCAGGGAATGAAACCTTTTTGGCGGTATTGATATAGGGAATCAGCCAGCGAAATTGTTTTCGGTTGTAAAAATGATGCGAGGTATTCATCGTTTGCCTGCGAGCCTACAAAATATATTATGCTGATCCATCAAGTCTGGCTGAACTAATTGTCCAAACTAATGAACATCGTATATACTACCACCAATAAATTCCCGAAAATGAGATGATTCAGGAATGGGTGATTCATCCTCTACGGGCGTGATGGATTCAAGCATGTCCCGAACGCGCTTTGCTCTAAGGTATGCATCCACTCGACGGGGATCATTTTTATAATCCTGCTCCCATTCTTTAAAATGGCTCAGGAGGCGATTACACATGATAGGTAATTCATAGGGAACAGCGCCATTGATCACATAGTCTGCCGTTGAAATATAGGGCAGGATATTGCGCAATTCAGCGTTGCGGACATAATGCCAGTGGGTCAATGTCTGTCGTGGGTCATAGGCGCGATGCTGCTCATCACGAATCATACGTCTCATCAGTCTCAGATCGGTCCATCGAATGAATTTTCCGTTGGCACCCTTCATTTGCAGCAATGTCTCGATATATACTTTGAATATCGTGCCTGCATCAATTCCCTCGAGCATGTCTCCATAAAGTCCATGGAGGCTGTCAATGAGGATCACATCATCAGGTGAAATTTTCATGGGGATTTGATTCAGGGTCCTGGTTCCAGTTTTAAAATCATAGGAGGGTGTTCGTACTTCCTCGCCGGCCAGAAGTTGTTTAATATGCTTGTTGATCAGGGGTAGATCAAGTGCCTGGGGCGTTTCAAAATCATGATCCCCAAACTCATCAACAGGATGCAGTTCTAAATCAAAAAAGTAATGGTCAACGTTCAATTCAACCATACCCATACCCTTTTTTGAAAGATAATGGGCCAGTTTTCGCGTTGTCGTGGTTTTGCCAGATGAAGATGGACCAGCCACAACCACAATTCTGGTTTCACCATCCCGCTCTGTAATGAGTTCAGCTGCGGCTTGAACATCTGATTCATAGGCTTCATCAGATTCCAGACAGATCTGTGGAAATTCACCCCTGGCGATTCTCTGATTCAGTTTATCCACAGAATTCAGATCATGATCGGATGCCCAGACCAATACTTCATAAATTTTTTGGTAGGGAATATTTCCGGTATGAACAGTACTCTTGCTTAGCTTGGCTTTTCTTTTTTCACCTTGAGTTGCCCGGTAGACAATGAAATGCTTGGCGACTGTTGCGTGGCCCTCTTCGATAAGGACTTTTTCCACAATATCCTGAATTTGTTCGACCATGGGGGGATGATCATTAGAATAGTTCTCACAAATAATGCCTTCGACCATCAACGCAAGTTCATCTGCTTTATCTTTGTCCCGTCCCCCAACGGCAACAGCAGCACGATAAATGGCATTGCTGATACGCTGGAGAGAATAAGGCACATAGGTACCATCCCGTTTAAATACATGGGTGAGTTTGCAGCCCTCACTCATTATTTTCACCAAATTTTATGTCATCGCTTAATTCATTCACATCATCTGCAGAGACTGGAAAATATTTGGCCAGATTTTCCCCAAGCTTGTGAATGCCAGCCAGAAGACCTTTTCGCATGTTCCCACTGGCAAATTGCTCTCTCATCTCATCCACAGTTTCTTCCCAAAAATCTGCAGGCACCTTTTCATGGATTCCCACATCACCATAGACGGCGAACTTTTGTTCGGAAAGGAAAAGAACAATAAGCGTAGCGTTCCTTTCTTTGGTCTCAAAAAGCCTGGCATTTTCAAATATGCGCTTGGCAGCTTTATAGGGTTGGCCGTGTGAACTGGTGTTAAAGCTTATCACTATCTCACCACTGGTCAGATCTTCAAAAGTTTTTATCGCGGCAGATATTTCCTGTAGATCTTCATCACTAAAAATTTCTTTTGCCAGTTTTTCAGCCTTGCTCATAAAATCTCCTCGGACCGACATCAATAGTCGTCTGTGATGTCCTTACCTTGTTTTTTGCTGATCACTCTGAATTCATCAATGTTTTTGGATTCGTCCTCGATGAGTTCAACTTTAATAAAATGCTGCCATTGAATGGAGCGAACCACATTCTTTTTTCCAGACTTTAAAAATTTTGCCAGTTCGGGATTGACCACAAGCTGAAGTCTGAATTCGCGTTTTTTAGCATGAAATCTACGGAACCATCCTTCGATCTGTGTGGTTAGTGCAGCCTTTGACATAATGCGTCCACGACCGTGACAGACCGGGCATTCTTCAGTCGCAGAAAGCAACAGACTGAGACGAATCCGCTGACGTGTCATTTCAAGCAGACCGAAATCTGAGATATAGCTTACTGCTACCTTGGCTCTATCCTTGCGCAGTTCACGACGAAGCTCATAGTAGACCTTTTTCTTATTGTCATCACGAGACATGTCAATAAAATCGATGACAATCAAACCCCCCAGATCGCGTAAACGGAGCTGTTGGGCAATTGCACGAGCTGCCTCAAGATTGATTTTTACCGCATTGGCTTCGTGGTCTTTTCGACCAATAAATTTTCCAGAGTTTACATCAATGGATACCAGGGCTTCGGTTTGCTCAATAACAATGGATGCACCACTCTTTAAGCTCACCTTGCGAGCCATTGAAATATCGATGCCCTTCTGAACGTTGTAGGCATCAAACATGGGTAGTTTTTTATTGTAATGGATAAGGCGATCCAACAATTGCGGTGCAGCACCTTTAAGATAACTACTGATCTGCTTGTACATGCCCTTGTTGTCGGTAACCACACGCTGAACATCGTTGGTGAAAAGATCGCGGATAAGGCTGGAGACGGTCTCCATATCCTTATAGACAAGGACGGGACCCGGTTTGCTTTTTACAACCTTTTCCATACGTTTGTAGGAATCCAGCAAGTTATTTAAGTCAGCACCCAGGGTCTCATCATCTTTGCCTTCAGTAACCGTTCTGGCGATCAAGCCAAAGCCTTCAGGTTTCATTTCCTGACAACTCCGACGCAGTCGGCGACGCTCATAGTTATTGTAGATCTTGCGGGAAATGCCGATTGAATTTGAATTTGGAACCAGAACCAGAAAGCGACCGGGTAAGGATATGTTGGTGGTCACTCTGGCACCTTTACCCATATATGGTTCTTTGATGACTTGAACAAGGATCTCTTGCCCTGTTTTTAATTTTGGTGTGTTGGGTCTTCGATGATCATGTCGATGGTTCTGGTTTCTTGATCTACCACGATGACTCTTCTGTGGCTTGACATCGTCCTCATCATCATCATGATCCAGGAGAAAGGATTCTCCCTCGACCTCTGAAAAAGGCAAAAATGCATTAGCGCCAATGCCAATATCCACAAAAGCCGCCTGCATTCCTGGTAAAACATTTTCGACAACACCCTTGTAGATATTGCCTACAATACGAATGTTCTCAGGTTTTTCAACGTACAATTCAACCAGAACATCATCCTCATGGATGGCTATCCTGGTTTCCTTATGCGTCTGGTTTATAAAGATATCCTTCTTCATTTCAATTCCTTAGATATGAATTGAACCGGTAAAAGAAGAAGGTTGAGGCAGGTGCTCTCAACGGGGAGGTCATTCATTCTCCTTGAATGAACCTTTCACAAAATTTTTTCTGCGCTTACTCTGCTTGAGCGGACTTACTTTTGTCCTGTTCTATCTGATCTTGCGCACTATCGATTCGAAAATGTTTCAGGGAATCGATTAAATTCTTTTACCAATTCTGGTTTTAGCAGTCTTATGATCTGCTATTCTTTCAGGCGCATCAAAAGATGATCACCTGTTTTGCAGTCGTAAAAAGCGCCCCTCTGCGTACGATTTTTTTATTTAAGCGGGGGCGTAGTGACCTGACAGTAATCCTTCAATAAACAGATTTCAGAATATCCCACCGATCTAGTCCTCAATGATTTTAGGCTGCCGGGGTTGTCTCCTGGAGACAAACGTGGATAAACCGCGATACAGACGGGAAGTGTGGATCTGCTCAGGTTCTCTCTACAACGTAACTCACCAATCGTCTTGCCAATTACACTGTTTCATTCATGAAAACAGCTTCTCTTTTTACCGTGTATATCGGCAACCTTTCGATTGGAACTTCAAAAAACGCAGGTAGAAATTCGTTTAATCGAATTCCTTTCCCGTTTTCGACCAAGGTCACAACATTCAGGTTGTTACCCTCTATTTCAACAGACTGGATGAACGCTTTTATATCCAGTGAGATGACTCGCCGTTTTCGCTCGCGCTTAATATACACATTTTTCTTCTGTTCAAAGTTTTGTTTCAATTTTTCAAGAGACATTTCGACCGGGAAATCCTCCAGAATAATGTGGTGCTTAATTGAAGTTATTTTACTGGTTACCGATTCAATCCTGCCATCATGCCATTCAATATCCAGAACAGATACACCTGCCGGAAGGTGCTTATTCAAATCATCCACAATGGAATCTACCGGGCGAAAAAGCAGAATATCCATGTATTCGGCTGTAGATGTGTAGCCCAGTGGTAAGGCGGGTCCACTGGAAATTTTTGGCCGGCTATTGAACCCCTGAGAAAAGATGACCGGCAGACTTGCCAGGCTGATGGCACGCATAAATGAATTCTGCACATCAAGGTGACCCAGATAACTGGCCATGCCCGATTTTGAATACCTCAAACGAGCTGTAAATACGGGGGTGGTGTTGAGCAGTTCCGGGAGCGGTTCTTTTTCTTCTGAAATAAAGGGCTCCGGTTTTACAGAAGATTCTCCAGCTGTACCATCCTTCACAATTCGCATAAATAGTTCATCAAAATCGCAGACACCACAGGCCAGACAGCCATCACGACAATCTATCACAGTGGCTTCCTGATAGGCTTTTCGCTTTTCCCTTCTGAGAAATTTTTTCAAAATACCATTGTCTACAAGATCCCAGGGTAGTATGTCCTGATCATCTATGGCATCAAGATATTTCTGGTAATCAATACCGGCGGAGCTAAAAGCCTTCATCCAGCGATCATAGCGGAAGTAGTCACCCCAACTGTCAAAGCGCGCCCCTTCACGCCAGGCTTCATAAATGGCTAAGGCAACTTTTCGATCACCCCTGGATAGTACACCTTCTATTTCAGAATATTGGGGATCGCGATAGGATGCTTTTACATTTTTGTGCTTTAAGTTAGCCATGAGGAAATCAACTTTTTCCCTGATAACCTCCTTGCTGTCTTGAGCCTCCCATTGAAAGGGGGTTTCAGGTTTGGGTATAAAGGTAGACAGGGTCACATTAATTTTTATTCGCCCATAGGGATTGGACATTTTCCGAACATCATTAATCAGGTCAACAATTCCCTGGAGGTCTGCCTGTGTTTCAGTTGGCAAGCCCAGCATAAAATAAAACTTGAGTGTCTTCCAGCCCCCATCCAGGGCGATCTGCACCGAAGCGTAGAGATCATCATCACTGATCAATTTGTTGATCACGCGACGCATCCGCCAGGTACCGGCTTCAGGGGCGAAGGTCAGACCGGATTTACGCTCTTCAGAGGCAATTGCTGCGATCTCTTTTGTAAATGTATCCAGACGCATGGATGGAAAAGAGACTGAAACTCGATTCTCCCTGAGATACGGTTTCATCCCTTCTACCACTTCACTCAAACCCGTATAGTCACTCGTCGAAAGCGAGAGCAGGGACATGTTTTTCTGCCCCGTATTAGACAGGGTTGTCTTGGCTGTTTCAATCAGTTCATCAGGCTTTCGCTCGCGAATCGGACGGTACACCATGCCTGCATGACAAAAGCGACATCCCTGTGTACAGCCGCGCATGACCTCCACGGCAAATCTGTCTTGAGCGGTCTCAACGATTGGTACAACAGGTTTTGTAGGATAGTTTGAAGCTTCCAAAACCGGTATTTTAGCAGATTTTACGCGGTCAGGAGCTCCTTCAAAATTTTTGCTTATGGAAATCAGCTTACCATTTTCATCCCTATTGAAATCATAGAAGGCTGGCACATAGACACCTTCTGGCATGGTTGCCAGGTCTTCCAGAATTTCCCTGCGGGATTTTTTTGCCTTGCGACCTTCCGCGATACGGCGGACCAGATCAACCACCTGCTCTTCAGCATCACCAATGAAAACGAGATCAAAAAAATCAGCTACTGGTTCAGGATTGTACGCATTGGTTCCTCCAGCAATGACAAAGGGATCATCCTCAGTCCTGTCTTTGGTCCAGATGGGGATATCTGCTAAATCCAACATGGTTAAAATGTTGGTATATAGAAGATCGTAGGGCAGGGAAAATCCGACAATATCAAAATCTCTTAAATGATGTTTAGATTCAAGACTATGCATGGGCAGGCCATGCTCACGCATCAGAGCTTCCATATCAGGCCAGGGTGCATACACCCTTTCTGCAGCAATATCTGTTTCCCGATTCAGGATATGATACAGAATTTGAAAGCCATTATATGGCATGGCTGTATCATAAACATCAGGAAAAGCCAATGCGATACTGGCTCTAATATTGTCCCAGTCCTTGATGATAATATTGTGTTCGTTCCCGAGATACCGTCCGGGTTTGGATACCTTTGCAAGTACCCTCGTGTGTAAAATATGTTCTATATCTTTGGGTTGCACCCCAATAATCCTTTCATCGGCCCCCACTACATGCAAATTTTATGAGGGAAACAAGCTATAGTTCCCAGCCTGGTTGATCTATTTTCCTCAGAAAATATGCAGCTTCAGCATATGATTATAATAGCGTTTTTCAAAGAAACCATCTTTTCGTGGTTGAGGCTTTTAATTCCTGATCCTTTTACAGGGGCAATTCATTGTGTTTGCAGTTAAGTTTAAGGCTGAATAAAACCTGGAGGTCCCAATGAATACAAGTAACGAAAAAAAGTGGGTAAAACTTCGAACCGTTGAAGGTGATATAAGTGCCGAGATGCTACGTGGAGCGCTGGAAAATGCAAATATCCCCTGTGAAATAAAGCGTAGCATGCTTGCTTCAGGGTTGGGAGCTCATTCTATGTCCCTGGCAGGTAATCAGGCAACCCTACTGGTTCCTGCAGAGAAATTGGTTGAAGCTGAAGCCGTCCTGGAGGCGATCGACTTTGAACCTGGCGAAGAGTAGTCAGTTTCACACTGTGAATTTTCCTGTGGGAGTATCAAACCCAGGAAATAGATTCATAGAGAACTCTCACTTCTATATTTGGTGAATCTAAAAATAAAGAAAAAATGAAAGCTGTGTAGTATGCCCCAAAAAGTCCAGCGCGTAAAAGGAGTTAATGACATCCTCCCCGGTGAGGCGAAACAATGGCAGGTCCTGGAATCAGTAGTAAAACATGTCATGGAACGCTACGCTTTTGGTGAAATACGCCCCCCCATATTTGAAAAAACTGAATTGTTTGCCCGGGGTGTGGGCGAGGATACCGATATTGTATCCAAAGAAATGTATTCGTTTTTGGATATGAGTGAGTCATCCCTGACCTTGCGTCCTGAACTCACTGCAGGAGTTGTTCGTAGTTATATACAGAATAATCTTCAGCAGGTTTCACCCGTCCAGAAGCTCTGGTATGAGGGTCCCATGTTTCGGCAGGAGAGGCCGCAAAAAGGGCGCTATCGTCAGTTCTGGCAGCTGGGAGCTGAGGCTATTGGATCCCCCAACCCGGAGCAGGATGCTGAGATGATCGCCCTCTTTTATGCCATATTAAAGGAATTGGGTGTCGAAGCATCTGTCACGCTGAAGATCAACAGCGTTGGTGATTCCGAAAGTCGAGCTGTTTATCGCAATGCCTTGCAAGACTATTTAAGACCTCATTTGAGCTCACTCTCTGAAACAAGCCAGCGTCGTTTTGTATCAAATCCACTCCGAATACTGGATAGCAAAGCACCTAATGATCGTGAGCTTGTGAAAAATGCACCAAAGATCAGGGAATGTCTGAATGACGATTCTATGAAACATTATGAAGCAGTTTTGAAGATGCTGGATGCGATGGAAATCCCATTTGTCCAGGACGATCTTCTGGTCCGCGGTCTGGACTATTACACCCACACCATTTTTGAATTTACCAGCAATGCCCTGGGAGCTCAGGATGCCATCTGTGGTGGCGGCCGCTACAATGACCTGGTGAAGGAGCTGGGAGGACAGGACACGCCTGCGATTGGTTGGGCCTCTGGCATAGAGCGGCTTCTTCTGGTCGTTGAAGCCTTGAAGCCACTGGATTCCGATACTGATCTGGATCTGTTTCTCGTCGTGGTTGGTGAGACACTGAGACTGTCGGCTTCAAAGCTCGTTGACGAGTGGCGCGGCAGGGGACTAAAATGTGATATGGATACACTACGCAGAAGTGTGAAAGCCCAGATGCGTGAAGCCAACCGCCAAAATGCCAGATATGTTGCTATTCTGGGTGAGGAAGAATTTGGACGGGGTGTTGTCCAGCTTAAAAACTTCAAATCGGGGGTTCAGGAATCTGTTCCATTTGAAAAGGTGGTTCCTGCAATAGTTAGTTCACTTTCCTCCTGAGTCTGACGAAGAGCGAAAAAACAAGATGAGTTCACCTCCGCCCCTTCTCACCAATGCCCAAACATCCACGTATCGTTCGCTCAAGCGCTCCAGGTTCCGAAAGCAGGCAGGACTTTTTCTCCTTGAGGGTGCGCGCCTGTGCGGGGAGGCTCTGGCTTCAGAGCTGGAAATCGTTGCCTGTATCACATCCAAGACCTTTGAAAAGTTTTTGATTCCTCCTGATGTTGATCATTATCTCGCAACACCTGTTCAAATTGCCCAGATCTCCGATAGTAAATCTCCACAGGGAATTATATGCGTTGCCCGCATACCCCAAACAACCGAAGGTCTTGACCCAAATGCCATGCAGCTCCTGCTGGTTCTTGATCGTCTGTCTGATCCAGGGAACATGGGCACCATATTCCGCTCTGCACTGTGGTTTGGCATCCATAATATCCTTCTCGGTCCAGATTGTGTTGACCCCTATAGCCCCAAGGTGATCAGAGCTAGCATGGGAGCCATATCTAAACTAAACCTGCACACATCGGCTGATCTTTTCAGAAGTGCTCAGGACTGGAAATCAAGCGGTGGGGAAATCGCAGCCTTACATATGAGTGGAACTGAATTGCATCATTACCGATCTGAAAAATCATTATTCCTCATTGTGGGCTCCGAAGCCCATGGGGTTGAACAAAATCTATTAGACATAGCCAGACCTCTCTCTATTGAAAAACACGGCTCCGGTGAGTCACTTAATGCTGCCATGGCCACGGGAATTGCACTGTTTGAATTGACCAAACCCTGAGTTTACAAAATTTTCATCTGTGAACTGACCAGGAACATCGCCTTGGTATCAGACTTCAATCCATATATATTGCCTGGCCTTACCCGAATAGGTGAGGGAAAGTATTGAAAATTACAGAGATGATGTTGGTGGGGAATCAGGTTTCACCTCCTGGAAATGTACCGACACAATTTGACGATAAAATTGACTGTGTGATCAACGCATAGAACTGAAAAAGGATAGACAATGGAATTTCTCAAACCTCGTGACATGGTGAAAACACTCATGGCGCTCTTTGTGCTGGTATTCACCTTTCTGATTTATCTGGACACCATGGCACCGACGGTTTCATTCTGGGATTGTGGTGAATTTATAGCGGTTTCCAATACGTTGAGTGTACCTCACCCTCCCGGTTCACCTCTTTATCTATTGCTGGGACGAGTCATATCCATGCTTCCCATTACAGGCGGTGCCGCTCTTGATCCAGTTTTGAATGAGCCCCAGTTTCATAATATTGCATTCCGTATCAACCTTTTATCACCAATGGCTACAGCTTTTGCTAACATGTTTCTCTTTCTCATCATCGTTAGGCTTGTGGTTGAATGGCGGGGTAAAATTAAAGACGCAACTGACAGGTGGATCGCTTATGGTGGGGCATTGGTGGGCTCCCTGACCCTTGCATTCTCTGACAGCCATTGGTTCAATGCCGTGGAAGCAGAAGTATATGCCATGAGTATATTTTTTACTGCCATCGTGGTATGGCTGATTCTCAAATGGTCCGAAAAAGTGGATGAGGGTGGTGCTGGTTCACGATATATCCTTATTATTTCCTACATGATGGGACTGGCCATATCAGTGCACATGCTCAATTTGCTCACCATTCCATTCATTGCGTTGATCATGTATATCAAGCTCAACCCAAAAGAAGATGGTGTTGAAATGATGGTACACATGTTGGCTGTCGTCGCCATTATGGCTATTGCCATCCTGATTGCCGTAGAAATGGCCCTGCCGCCAACGTCTGGGGAATATATGCGACTTTCTTCCAGCGATTTGAGTTCCAAACTTCTGGTCCTTGGTGTGATCTTTTCCATCATCACTGGAGGCGGGCTCTGGGGTCTTTCCCAGGCATTTAAGGGAGATAGACGTAACAGATTCTGGAAACAGGTTATTCTCATGGGGGCTGCCGGAGCATCGTATCTCATCATCTATCTTGGGATCATTAAGGGCATGCCCAAGCTAGCGAATATCATGGGTACCATTTTAAACACAGACAATGCGGTTTCAGCGATTGGTGCCACCTTTTCTGTGAGTATCCTCATTCTCATGGCGCTCATTTACTTTGCCCCATCCATCTATCGGACACGGGCTACTGAATTGAGATTAGGAATCATGGCTCTGCTTCTGGTCCTGGTTGGTTTTACATCCTACCAAACCATCTTTATCCGTTCAGCTCAGAATCCAAATATTGATGAAAATGATCCTGAGACAGTATCTCGGGCAGTTTCATATTTAGAACGTGAGCAATATGGCAGCTATCCCATGTTTTATCGCGATCGTTGGAGTGAAACACCACTTAACCGGAATAACGCGACTCCGGGAAGGATCGTCAAGGTTAAGAGTACCGGGAAGATCGGTGAAGTTGTCTCGGTAAACGGTGACCAGGTTGTGGTAGGTGTTGGTGGTCGCGATATCAACCAGCGCATGTCCAATCTGAGTGTGATCACCGGTGGTTATCGATCGAACTCTGAATTTTTCTGGAGATATCAGATAAACCACATGTATATCCGATATTTCAAGTGGCAATTCTGGGGTCGAGAGGGAGACAATTCTGATATTTCTCAACTCTGGGCAATTCCCTTCCTGCTGGGTTTAGCCGGGATGGGACACCATTTTGCCAAGGATTCACGCCGTGCATTCGCTGTGCTGGCGCTTTTCATGCTGACAGGTTTTGCAATTCTATTGTATTTAAACCAGGATGATCCACAGCCGCGAGAGCGAGACTATTCTTATGTCGGGTCCTTCTATGCCTTTGCTATCTGGATCGGTATTGGAGCGGCAGCTGTTCTTGAAAAACTCAAGGATTGGCGCAAGGATTCTCCTGTCGTTTTTGGTGGCGCAGTGGCAATTATGCTATTGGCAGCCCCTGTAAATATGCTCAGAGCCAACTATCCTACCCATGATCGAACTGGCAATTATGTCGCCTGGGAGTACTCTTATAATCTCCTGAACACTTGCGAGCCAAACGCTATTCTATTTACCAATGGAGACAATGATACTTTTCCACTCTGGTATTTACAGGAAGTAGAGGGCATTCGCAAAGATGTTCGTGTTGTTAACCTGAGCCTCCTCAATACTCCCTGGTATATCAAACAGCTCAAAAACATGGAGCCAAAAGTGCCCATTAGTCTTAAAGATGATGAAATTGAAGACATGGGTCTATGGAGATGGGAAGAACGACAAATGAGCATACCAGGTCCTTCTGGTCCCAGAGACAAACCTGAAACTGGTTCACTCCAGCAGGGTAGTGCTGGAATTTCATGGAATCTGCAACCCACAATTTCTCGCCAGAAAAACCCACAAACCGGCAAGCTCATGGGTGGGTTGAGAGTTCAGGACATCATGATCTTTGACATTCTCCGCATGAATAACTGGAAACAGCCTATTTATTTTGCTGTTACTGTTTCCCCCAGCAATCAGATTGGCCTGGGAGACTTCCTGCGAATGGATGGTCAAGCCTATCAATTAATGCCCTACAAGGTAAACCTGGGTATCGATGTTGATGTTATGTATGACAAAATCATCAACACCTATCGCTACACAAATCTGGATGATCCCGACGTGTATTATCCGCCGAATGTCCAGCGTCTGTTGCAGAACTATCGTAAAGGCTTTCTTCAGCTCGTTTATGAATATGGTTTAGAGGGGGATGAGAATAGAGAAAAAGCTGTGAATGTGCTGCATAAGATGGATGAGCTGGTTCCAGATGAAACCATACCTGTCACTTATATGGATCTCTATCTGCAAATAGCCCAAATGTATTATCAGCTTGAAGATGACTCCAGCGCATATCGTTATATGGAAAATGCCTTTAAGAATGGACGTGAAAACGCACCCCTTATGGAACGTGTTAAGGTTGCTTCCATCTGGAACGATCTCTTTGATGAAACAGAGAAGACTCTGGAAATACTTCTTCCGCTTAGCATGGAAGCTCCCATGAATGCACAGCTGGTCTATGAGGTTGCTCGTGCCTATGTGAAAGACGGAAATGTCATCGATGGAGAAGAATGGGTCACACGCCTGGCCACATTGGCCCCCATGGCAAGAGAAACAAAATCCCTGCAGGATATGATCAATAGGATGAAATCCGATTCGACGGATTCCTGATAAGCAGATTTCCTGTTTTCGATAATCCTGAAGCCCCGATCGTTTTCGGGGCTTTTTTTAATTAATACGACTTCCTGATATTAATGAGTCTTTTTATATTAATTCTCTTTAGATTGTAGCCCAACTCTGGGAGATTTCTGTGAATCGAAAAAGTCCAAGCTGTAATGCCAAGAAAACAGGTCGTCCGTTAACGGAATATGACTCAAAGGCAGAGGCTAATTCTGCTGCAAAACATGCCAATCTAAACTATGCTGGAAACAACATGGTTCCCTATAAATGCAGCAAATGTGGGTTTTGGCATCTTTCGCCAGAAACCCGACAGACCCCCAGTAAAACCTGCACAATATGTCGAGGTGCAGATGGGACTCTTAAAGAATCATATGCAACAGAAAGAGATGCACTGCGACGCGCGGGGCATCTTCGAAAAGAGCAGGGTGTCAAATTAAAAGTGTATGAATGCGAACATGGAAATGGTTGGCATTTAACAAAAAATTTAACTTAAGCTTCAAGGGGATCGATGGTGGGTTGCCATTGATACAACCCCAGGGGGACAACACCTGCAGGCGTAAATATGACGCCCTCCTCCTCCAGTCGTTTTCGCTGTACTGCGCCCCCCATTTCATGGTTCAAGCTGATCTTACCTTGCGCATTGATCACTCTATGCCAGGGAATATCATCTGATGGGACAGCATGCAAAGCATAGCCGACCTGTCTGGCTTGCCGATAATAACCAGCCAGGGTGGCGATCTGTCCATAAGTCGCCACTTTACCTTCAGGAATTTGTTTTACTACAGAATAGATCTGCTCCCATTTGCTTAATTTTGTCATCGGTCTTTTCTGAATATTGAGTTTACCCTGATATCCCCCATCCCCTCGCGATTATCTACCTGAGCGGTGTTAGCTTTCATGCTCGGCTACGCACCCTTTTTCTTCTTCGATTTACGTTTCTTCTTTTTTATGAGTATTCGGTTTTCGTGAAAGAATCTGGCCATGATCTTTGAAACTTCAGCCGGTACCACTTTTTTAATCGCTTGCTTGGGTGTCAATAATTTTCGCTTCCGAAAATCCATTTCGTCCCACTTGTCCTTTAGCTTGCTGACTTCCATGTAGTAGAGACGAACCTTGTATTTACCACCCAGTTTTTCGTAGGTATATTTTCCGATTTCTTCAGGGAGAACCACACCTTTGAGACCTGCCTCCTCAAGCGCTTCTTTTGCCGCAGAAGCCTGGGCAGAGAGCTCCCAATCAATTGATCCTTTGGGAATGATCCAGCGCTTGCTTCCCCGGGCAGTTATGACAACAACCTTGCCCTTGTAGACGGGAATCACTCCAGATTGTTTAAAGTATTTTTGTTTTGTTTTTGATGCCATCGTTTTGAATAGGGACGGGATCAGTTTGTTCTTAATTCTGCTACACGTTCAACCAGGCTGCCATCTTCCAGATAACGATACAAATCTGCTCCAGGACACAAGGTCTCCGTGTAGTCCCGATGTCCCTTGATCAGATCATTGGGAACGCCGTACTTGTCTGCCAGCATGGCGGTCAGCCGGGCAAGCTGTTCAAATTGGGTTTCGCTGAGAATTTGATTTTCATAATTCCCCATCACACAGATAAGGGCATGCCCACGGACATCATAATCTGTATTGGTGTCACCGGGATATTCAATCGGACGCGCCTCATAAATATTGCCCTTAAGATCGATCATATAATGGTAGGGGTTGTCGATCCAGTGTTTGTCAGATCGACTCCAGGCCTGTAGACCGACCAAATATTTGATAACATCTTTGTCTTCAGGAAAATCCTCTCCACCATGATGTATGGTAATATATTTGATTTCATGGGTGGGAATTGTGTCCGTAAGCGGCACCCAACCCCAATCTGCTCTGGAAACGATATCTAATGTCGGTTGTGATGCTGGTGGATCAAGGGGTGCCTTCATGTCCAAACTGCTGGCACAATACGTCAACACAAACAGGGAAAAACCTAACAAAATCAAGCGCACTTTCATTCCAAGCTCCTCTTTAAAAAATCAATATAAACAATTTCAAAGGTGGTTCAAGTTGTCGCGTCATCCTCAGCTAATATTTCAGCAACAATTATGAAAAATGTTGATACTGTAAATCGACGTCGAGCGTATGGGCTTTATTCATATTTCAATTCCCCCCGAGCATATTATGAGTATTTTTACAGCTGAAAAGGAGTATCTAATGCGGATAGTTTCATGGAATGTAAACGGTCTTCGTGCCGTTGTGAAAAAGGGTTTCTGGGATTGGTTTAACCTGGATACCCCTGATATATTGTGTATGCAGGAAACCAAAGCACATCCGGAACAGCTTGATGATAACCTGATCAACCCTCTCGGATATCACGCTTATTATCACTCGGGTGAGCGCAAGGGGTATAGCAGTGTAGCCACCTGGTGTAAAACTGAACCCCTCTCGGTCCAGCGGGAAATTCTGGATGAGTCCTTTAATCGGGAAGGGAGAATTCTACTTACTGAACACGAAAAATTCTTTCTGTACAATGTGTACTTCCCAAATGGCCAGAAGGACCAGGATAGACTGGATTACAAACTTCGATTCTATGGTGCACTACAGGAACATATTCGAGAAACTGACAAAATTAAGCCTGCTATCATTGTAGGAGATTTTAATACGGCGCATACGGATATCGATCTGGCGCGACCGAAACCCAATGAGAAGACCTCTGGTTTTCTCCCCGAAGAGCGGGTCTGGATCGATCGTTATCTGGATACTGGATTTGTGGACACATTCCGCAAGGAGCATCCCGGTGCCAAAGGGTACTACTCCTGGTGGAGTTTCCGTTCCAATGCCCGTGTAAACAATGTGGGCTGGAGAATTGATTACTTCCTTGTCAGCGAAAAAATGCAAGACGCTGTGGAAGCTTCCCGGATTCATCCAAATGTGATTGGGTCTGATCATTGCCCCATCAGTCTCGTCCTCAATGTTTGATGAATATTGCCTGAATTACCTGAAGTAGAAACCGTTGTAAGGGGTCTACAGACCACAATCGTTGGTGAAAAAGTGGTGGATGTTGAAATACCCTGGGAAAAAGCACTGGTTGCAGATGATCCCTATGAGTCGATTGTTGGTAAAATCGTTAGAGGTGTCAGTCGTCGTGCAAAATATATCATTATTGACCTTGGTTCCGGTGCACTGCTTGTTCACCTGAGAATGACAGGCAAACTGACCCCGGTTTATCCAGAAAAACATGTGACCGTAATCCTTCACTTTGACTCTGGGAAGAGCCTTTACTTTCAGGATACACGCAAATTTGGACGCATGGTTTATACTGAAACCCCTTTAGAGGATCTGGCCCACATCGGTCCAGAACCACTCAGTGCTGATTTTACATCTGTCGCGTTATATGAGATGCTACGGGAAAAGTCGCGTCAGGTAAAACCACTCCTGTTAGATCAAACTTTTCTGGCTGGGCTGGGGAATATCTATGTTGACGAAGCCTTGTTTCAATCTGGTATTCACCCCTTGAGCCTTGGATCTGCCATACCCCTGGCTCAGGTAAAGGATCTACACACAGCCATCCAAACCATCCTCGCTGCGAGCATTAGAGCCCAGGGAACCACTGTTATCAATTTTAGCCACGGTGATAGTAGGATCGGCAGCTATCAGGAGGCATTGGAAGTATATGGACGTGGAGGAGAACCCTGTTTGAAATGCGGTTCGCCAATAACAAAGATTAAAGTAGGACAGCGTGGGACTCATTTTTGTCCGAGCTGTCAGAAAAAATACAGCTAATACCTATTTATAGTGGAAGAAGGGGAAATCCATGCTTTTAGAACAAATCATACCGGTACTGCAACTCTCCATTGGCCCTGTTATCGTCATCTCAGGTGCCGGTCTGGTTCTCCTGTCCATGACCAACCGCTATGCCAGGGTGATCGATCGTGCGAGAAGCCTGGCTGAAACAATGCGGAGCAATCCAGACGGGGAAAATCAACGTATCCGTGCCCAAATTCAGATCATTGCCAAACGAGCAATAAACTTACGTTTCGCCATTGTTTGTGTTTCAACCAGCCTACTACTGGCTGCCATGCTCGTAATATCCCTTTTTCTCGTCGCTCTGCTTGATCTGCAAGCCGTAATATTGCTGATTACACTGTTTATTCTTTGCATGGGCGCACTTAGCCTTGGTTTGATCATATTTATTCTTGATGTGAACCACTCCATGGCAGCCTT
>CAZVSF010000012.1:0-25721 GCA_964630195.1 uncultured Lentisphaeria bacterium | reverse complement strand
TACGATCTGGGATACGGAGATCCGTTATCTCGGGGTGGGTGCCATGGTAGTGGGTGGGATCTGGTCTCTTATCAAACTTTTCAAGCCCCTCATGTCGGGTATTAAAGCCAGCCTCAGCGCTTATAGCAAAGTAAATGGTGGTGAAGAGCTGAAACGGGAGGAAAGAGATATTCCCATTAAATATGTGGGAATCGCGCTTCTGGTCCTCATGATACCCGTTTTTCTGATCTATAATGGTATCTTACCTACACCACTCCTTGCATTTTTAATCACAATTATCATGATGGTGTTTGGCTTTTTCTTTTCTGCCGTTGCTGCCTACATGGCGGGAGTAGTTGGGTCGTCAAATAATCCGATATCCGGTGTTACTGTTGCGACGGTCCTGTTTGCATCCCTCCTGTTGCTCGCCATACTCGGTGCGGGATCACTTCAGGGCGCGGCTGCAGCAATCATGGTAGGGGCAGTGGTCTGTAATGCAGCTGCCATAGGTGGTGATAATCTTCAAGATCTCAAGACAGGACATTTGGTAGGTGCAACACCGTGGAAGCAGCAAGTTATGCAGATCATTGGCGTATTAAGTGCTGCCATTGTGCTTGGTCTTGTCCTGGACATTCTGCATTCGGCTTATACAATAGGTTCCCCCACCTTATCAGCCCCCCAAGCCACATTGATGAAAGCGGTAGCCGAGGGTGTTTTTCATGGGAATTTACCCTGGAACATGGTCATCATGGGCGCGATCATTGGCGTTGTTATAATCGCTTTGGATATACGACAAGAAAGGAAGGGATCGGATTTCAGGATCCCCATCCTGGCAGTCGCCGTTGGTATTTACCTCCCAATTTCGCTCACATCACCCATTTTTTTGGGTGGGATGCTGGCTCATATGGGTGACAAAATGGGCGCCACAGATTCAACTCGAAAGAAGGGATTACTTTTAGCTGCGGGTCTGATCACTGGCGAGGCCCTCATGGGAATTCTCGTAGCCTTGCCGATCTTTCTCACTGCTGATCGTGACTGGTGGCCAAGCTATGGAGGGTTTGCCTGGCTGGGTGTTCTCCTCATCATTGCTATTTCCATTTGGTTTCTGACAACCTTAAAGGGCGATAAAACCCGGGCTGGTGAAAATTAATGAAACCGGTTCGAAGAGATTTTCTTATTGAGTTACCAAAACCAGAATTGCACTGTCATCTGGATGGCTCCCTGCGATTGGAAACCATGCTGGATCTTGCTCAAAAGGATAAGGTAGAGCTACCTGCCAAAGACATTGATGGACTTCAAAAAGCGGTCGTTGTTCAAGGCCGCGTCAAGAACCTGGAAGAGTACATCGAAAAGTTCCAATACACGCTAGCTGTGCTGCAGACACCAGAGGCTTTGCAAAGGGTTGCTTTTGAGCTGGCGGAAGATGCTGCTGCAGAAAATGTACGTCATCTGGAAGTTCGCTATTCCCCTATTCTGCATAAGGAAAAGGGCATGACGCCCATGGAGTCACTTGATGCTGTCATTCGTGGTCTTCGCGAAGCAGAGCACGAGTTTGGAATCAGCACAGGGGTTATCATATGTGGAATTAGAAATTTCTCTATTGAATCTTCCATCGAGCTGGCGGAGCTTGCCATTGCCTATAAGTACAGAGGCGTCATTGGTTATGATCTTGCCGGTGCTGAGGAAAATTTTCCGGCTAAAGATCATCTTGAGGCTTTCTATCTCATCCGCAACAATAATATCAATGTCACACTCCACGCTGGGGAGGCTTATGGACCCCGGTCGATCCATCAGGCCATACATTATTGCGGGGCAAATCGGATTGGGCATGGGACACGCCTCAGGGAGGATGGTGATCTCATGAACTATATCAATGATCACCGTATATGTCTTGAGATCTGTCTCAGCTCAAACATCCAGACTGGAACGATTGGCAAGGTTAGCAATCATCCCCTTAAGTTTTACCATGATTATGGTCTGAGATTAAGTTTGAATACAGATAACCGGCTTATCAGCGGCGTCACGCTGGTGGATGAATATATGTTGGCTCACAAAACCTTCAATTTCAACATGATCGATTTTAAAGATTTTATTATCAGTGGGTTTAAGAGTGCATTTTTAGAACATCGTGAGCGCACCAAACTGATCAAGGAAGTCGCCCACCAGATAGACGACTATCTGGGGATTGGGTCGCAAAAATATTAGGACTGGGAAGGCGTTTTTTATTTCTTAATTCTAATACCTGTCTCGACTATCATCGCATACAGAAGAAGCTCCTTGGTGAGAGTGTTGACACCATTGATCAGATGGTTGAAATGATGACCCAGGCCGACCGCGTTATACGACCCTGCTAACCATTTATTTATGGTTTCTTAATAGCCCCAAAGTTGGATTCTCCGGTATATCGGAGTGACAGGAAGCATTACAGCTTGCACAGCTAATGGATTCGTTTTCTGGAGTTTTCCCCAGATTATAGAAATATTTCACCGCAAACCAGAGGGCAGCACCCACCGTCAAAGTTACTAATGCTATATCAATTATGTTAGCCAATGAAACATCCCTCCAAAATAGGCGACTCCAAAGGCCAGTGAATATGCCAGCGCTAGAGAGTAGCCAATTGAAAATAAAGTGTATGCCCAGGTTCCTGTTTCCCTTTTAATGGCAGCCACCGTCGCCAGACAGGGCGTATAGAGAAGTGTGAAGACGAGGAAACTGAGCGCTACCAGGGGCGTCATTCCTGAGGATCTTAAGCCATTTATTACACCAAAATTTTCTGAATCCACATCTTCCCCCACACCAAATAGCACACCATATGTAGAGACAACTATCTCCTTGGCAACAAATCCAGTAATAAGCGCAACACTTTCCCTCCAGGTAAATCCCAATGGTCTCACAATGGGCTCGAAAATCTTGCCCAGACGCCCAATCCATTTCTGCTCGGTAATGTCCCCAATCTCCTGTTGGCGAAGACTGCGAAGCTCGCTGGCTTCCTTATTGTTCAATTCTTCAGATAAGACTTTATATTGCTTTTGAAGTTCCAGATAGCCTGGACTTGCTCCATAGGGTACCATTTCAGAATGGTATTCGCTTCGGTCCTTTTCGACTGACTGTTTAAATTTTGATCCCAGATCGATCATTTGGTAGTCATAATCTTCGGTCAATGCAGCTCTTTCCCTGGCATAATCCCTATCGATCTCAACTTCTCTGGGGAAATATCCTAAAACCCAGACGATGATCGAACCAACCAGAATAACTGTACCCATTTTCTGGATAAATAGATAACCACGTTCCCAGGTATGGAGAATCAGGGAGCGAGGTGTGGGACGCTGATATGGAGGCAGTTCCAGGACAAAGGGTTTTGACATCCCTTTCAAAATGGTCCGACTAAATAGTTTGCCACTGGCAATGGCAGCCAATATTCCAAGGATGTACATGGAAAATATTACAGTTGCTGCATGTTCGGGGAAGAAGGCCCCTGCGACCAACACATAAACGGGGAGACGTGCCGAACAGCTCATGAAGGGATTGATGAGGACAGTCAGGATTCTATCCCGTCGAGATTCTAAAATACGTGTTCCCATTATGGCAGGAACATTACAGCCAAAACCCATGATCATGGGTATGAAGGCTTTGCCATGCAGCCCAATATTATGCATGACCCTGTCCATAATAAAGGCAACCCTGGCCATGTATCCAGAATCCTCGAGCACGGCGATAATAAAGAATAGGATAAAGATATTGGGCAAAAAGACGGCAATGGCACCCACACCCCCTATGACACCATCTACGAGAAGACTCGCAAACATGCTGTCAGGGAGTAAACCCGAAATAAAACTCATGAGACTTACCAGACCCGCATCGATCCAGTCCATGGGAATAGATCCAATATCATAGGTCAATTTGAACATAAGCCACATAAAGAGGCCAAAAATGGGTAAACCCAGCCATTTATTTGTTAAAACTCTGTCAATTTGACGACTATAGTCGGGCGTATCGACCACATTCTCTACAACACATTCCCTTAAGGCACCCTGAATAAATCCATACCGGGCGTGTGAGATAATAGCCCGGCCAGTATCATTGAATAATCCCTCGATACGGTCAATGGAGAGCTTTGCTTGTTTAAGGATTTCATCGCCATTTGAAAAATTTCTAATTTCATCACGGGTTTGTTTGTCCGCTTCCAGTAATTTCACGCATGACCATCTGCCATGCTTGGCACTAATATCATTCTTCTGGATAAGTGCATTAAGTTTTTGTATTTCCTGTTCGATATCCCTTGGGTAGCTGATGTCAATAAAACGCGAATTGATTGAAATTTCGGTGCTCACCCTCACGATTTTCTCTTTGAGCAAGTCGATGCCTGCACCTGATCGCCCAACAATTGCCACGACTGGAGCTCCAAGAAGAGTCCCCAGTTTATCCGTATCTATCTCCATTCCCTTCTCTTCTGCCATGTCCATCATGTTGAGAGCAATAACAAGGGGTTTGCCCAATTCGATCAGTTGTGTTGTTAAGAATAGATTCCTCTCCAGATTTGAGGCATCAATAATATTTACGACAACATCGGGTTCACTGCTTTCCAAATAGTGACGAACAACCATTTCCTCTGCAGAAAAGGCGGAAAGCGAGTAGGTTCCAGGAAGATCAACGGCATCAAAAGTTTTGTCTGAATACGAATAGTGCCCTGATTTCTTTTCAACAGTGACTCCAGGCCAGTTACCCACACGTTGTTTTGCGCCGGTCAGAGCATTAAAAATTGTCGTTTTTCCACAGTTGGGGTTGCCGGCAAAAGCGATATTGTAATTCATCTAGGCAACACGCTTAACAGCAATTTTTCGGGCATCCGCTCCACGAAGCGAAAGATGATAGCCCTTGACGATGAGTTCCATGGGATCACGCAGTGGGGCAAATTTATCAACACATATTTCTGCACCCCTGGTAATACCCATCTCGATCAGGCGGTTACGAAAATTATCACTCCCACCAATTTCGAGAATGGTTCCTTTTTCACCGGGTCTAAGATCACTTAAATACAATGCATTCTCATCAAGAGGATGCAATCTGTGTCCAGGTTTTTTAAAATTAAACATTCATGCTTTCAGAATAATTAAGTAGTATGGTGCTAGGCTTTGGCCGTATCATTTCTGGTCTTCTTGCAGGCAGAGCAGATACCAAAAATATGCATGGTATGTGTCGTGGGTGAAAAATCATGATCTTCACAAATCGAAAGTTGTTGAGCTTCCATTTCAAGATTAAAAAATTCGATCACTTTCCCGCATACTTCACATATCAGATGATCATGATGTTCATCCGCTCCCTTGCTTTGCTCAAAGCGCATTCTCCCGTCCCCAAAATCCCGTCTTTTTACAAGATCCTGTTCGACAAGTGCTTCGAGAGAGCGATAAACAGTGGCTCTACTCACATTTTTTTGCTTTTTGAGGAGTTCGAGATAGATCTCTTCGGCATCAAGATGTTCCTGGGTAGCACTCAATAATTTTAATAATGCCACACGTTGATTGGTTGCTTTGAGCTCGTGGGCTCTGAGTACCTGTTTTAACGCTTGATTTTCTGCTGCAGACATGTTTCTATCTCCTCTCAGCATGAAGATAAGACTGATTCTCATTTACACAAGTGCAAATAAGTCTCATTCAGGTTTAGAACGATGTTTAGCGACTTGGTTTTTTGAAATGTACTTTAACTGAAATCGGGTAAACTAAATTTGGTGATATGAAAAAACGGGAAGCGTATAGTTTAATCAGTTACATCCAGATTTGCGAATTTAGCAATAAGTTTCTTTTTAACATTGCCCTGAAACATAACCGTCACTTTAGCTTCGGGTCCGGTCCCCTCAACAGTGAGAATTTTGCCTTTCCCAAAGATTTTATGCCCAACCTGCATACCAGCCACATACACCCCGGGCTCATGCTCGTTGAGTGTGCCCATTGCACGCCGCATTCGCGTCGTCTGTTTGGGTGCGGGTTTAGTAGGTTTGGTACGAGTCACTTTTACTCCAGGTCTTTCGCGAAAACTATCACGACCAATATTGCTGATGCTTCTTGTTGAATAGTCTAATAAGTGAGCGGGTATTTCTTCGAGAAATCTTGAAGGACGACTATACATCGTCTCTCCAAATCGCTGTCTCATTTGAGCACCACTTAAATATGCACGTTCCATAGCCCGTGTCAAGCCAACATAAAAAAGTCTTCGCTCTTCCTCAAGGGCTTCTTTTTCCTCGATCGAGCGCTGTAATGGGAAGAGTCCATCCTCCATTCCAGTCAAAAATACAACCGGAAATTCAAGCCCCTTGGCACTATGCAAAGTCATCAGAGTAACTTGCTGTTTCTCCTGATTATACTTGTCTATATCCGTTAACAGGGCCACCTCTTCCATGTATCCTGTTAGATTTGGTTCCTCTGCCCGTTGTGCGTACTCAGAAACAGCCGAAAGCAATTCATAGATATTATCTATACGAACATCACTTTCTGCTGTTGCTTCTTCCTTGTATCGTTTGACGAAACCCAACTCATCCACAAAGACACGAGCCCACTCTTCAAGATTGAGTTCATTTAGCAGACTGGAATACTTCCCGATGAGTTGAACAAATTCAATGACCCGATTAAAAGCCCTTGAGGTTAAGCCGTATTCCTGGGCACGCGTTGCAGCACTAAAAAGAGAAATACCTTTTTCAATGGCAAAAGCATTGATGGCATCCTGGCTGGTGTTCCCTATCCCACGAGTAGGCTTATTGATTATTCTCATAAAACTTACATTGTCCAATGGATTTACGATAAGTCGGAAATAGCCAAGGATATCCTTTACTTCCATTCGATCATAAAATTTGGTCCCACCGATAATCTGGTATGGGATACCGTTTCTGCGGAGCACGTCTTCAAGGGGTCTGGACTGGGCATTTGTGCGATAGAGCAGCGCCACATCCTGGAAACCATGCTGATTTCTCCGACAAACTGACTGAATTTCGTCGACAATAAGACGACCTTCATCCAATTCGTTGCGCCCCTCCAAAACCTTGATGATATCACCATCCCCACTCTCTGTAAAAAGTTCCTTTACGGCACGTTTTTCATTGAGAGAGACCACTGCTGATGCTGCAGCAAGAATGGTTTTAGTCGATCTATAATTCTGTTCAAGCTTAAACATCTGGGCACCCGGGAAATGCTGCTGAAAATCCAGAATATTGCCAATATCGGCGCCTCGCCACCCATAGATTGATTGATCATCATCCCCAACAACACAGAGGTTTTTGTGATCCCGACTGAGTGCTTCCACAAATTGAAATTGAGCCTTGTTCGTATCCTGGTATTCATCCACCATGATATAGCGAAATTGATCTTGATATTTTTTCAAGATATGGGGGTTTTTCTCAAACAGCTCCAGAGGCTTTAGCAGAAGATCATCAAAGTCCATGGCGCTGCTATTTTTCAATTCAGACTGATAGATCGCATAGATCTTTGCCACTGTATCATCAAATGTAGACATGGCCAGGTCAGCAGCTTCCGCTGGAAATATCATCTGAGATTTAAACTGTTTTATATTATAGAAGATCGAATTGGGCTTAATGACATCAGTCGATATCTGTAGATCCTTCATGATCTTTTTTACGACCTTTTGCCCATCCTCATCATCATATATGCTAAAACCTTGTTCATAACCAATGTAAAGGGCTTCTCGTCTCAGTATTCTGGCGCAGATTGAGTGAAAAGTGCCCATATTGATGTGGGATCGGTCCTCCCCCAACATTTGCTTGATCCGATGACGCATTTCGCCGGCAGCCTTATTCGTAAAAGTTACGGAAAGGATCTCATGGGGCTGGGCTGTGCCGCTATATATCATATTTGCAATTCTGTGTGTCAGAACCCGAGTTTTTCCGCTACCTGCCCCGGCAAAAATAAGGACCGGTCCCTCAAGTGCTTCAACGGCGGCTTGTTGCTGTGGATTTAGTCCAGTCAGAACTTTATTCATCGGTTTGATCTCCGGCGTTGATAGCGATTAACCTTGTTGTTATGCTCGCGCAGGGTTCTTGAAAAATCATGGGCTCCAGTGCCATCATTTTTCCCTACGAAGTATAAGTAGTCCGATTCTTCTGGATCGAGAGCTGCCAGAATACTTGCCAGACCTGGATTGGCGATGGGTCCCGGTGGCAGTCCTCTTTTTAAATAGCTGTTGTATGGATCATTTATCAAGAAATGTTTCCGTTGAATATTACCATTCCACTCTCCTCTACGCACCAACATGTAAATGATCGTTGGATCGCAATTTAAGAGCATGTCCTTTTTGATGCGGTTATGGTACACTGAGGAAACCAGCCTTCGTTCGTCCTCCCGCGCAGTCTCTTTTTCAACCAGGGAAGCAAAGGTAATGAGCTGGTGAAGGTCAAATCCCATTCTGGCAGCTTTGGACAACATGTCAGGGGTTATATTTTTCCGGAAGTGTTCAACCAATTTTGACAGCACCATATATTCATCACTATTTTCCAGAAAGCGATAGGTCTCAGGAAAGAGTGTACCCTCTAAATGAGAGAAACTTGGACCCGCTTTTTTTAAGAGTGTGGTATCCGTCAGTAATCTAGTCATCTTCAGCGAGTCCAGATGTAGTTTGCCACTTAGGATGCCTATTATTTCGTCTGACCGCAAACCTTCAGGAATGGTAATAGTGATCTCGACTGCCTTTGCATGAGCGAGCGCTTCGATGGCCTCGGAATTTGTGAGTCCCCTCTCAATGGTATATGTACCAGGGTAGATCGCCCTGGCCTTATTCGATAATTTAGCAGCAACCTTAAAAGATTCTGAAGATCTGATTATCCCGGCATCTTCCAATTGACTTGCTATAGTGCTTAGAGAGCTTCCATCACGAATAGTGATCGATTCAGTTTTTTTAACCACATTTAAGGGTCTGGAATCGAAGATAGTATAAAGGCTGGTGATCCCTGCCAGGATGAGAATAACAAGAGCTGTAGGGATAAAACGCAGGATCGATTTCAATCACAATTTCCTTTCTGAAGTCTATCAATATAGAAGGGGTCTTTTGGCATGTCAACGAGTGTAAATATTTAAAAAATAAATGGTTTTTATTTGCGCACCTATTTGTCACCATCTATATTCGCCGCGCTATGGTAAATGAAGGCAACAAAGACACCAAACACTGGCTCTCCGAGTTACCTTTTACGAGTATAAATTATTTTCTTTTCATAGCAGGGCTTCTTGTCATTGTTCTTGGATATGTTTTGATGGGAACGGGTGAATTGAATAGTGTTCAATCCCTTTCGGTTTCTCCTGTCGTCCTTCTCATTGGCTATCTGGTTATTATACCTGTAGCCATCTTATACAGGAAAAAAGACTAAGCCGCTTGAAATATTTGGGATCGTAGTTCAGCTTGGTTAGAACGCCGGCCTGTCAAGCCGGAGGTCGCCGGTTCGATCCCGGTCGGTCCCGCAAAAAGCTCCTGAGTGATCAGGGGCTTTTTTGTTTTCAGGAACTCCCCAACTAAATTGGTAAGTTCACAAATGTGCTCAAGCTGATCCGACCTGTAAACATTCAATTATCGCCGAAATTAGGAAGCTGCATCGATATTGCTTATCTTCTCAAGCCTGCGGGTTCGATATTTACACACATATTTTGTTAGTAATCGTTTTGTAATCGATGACCTTTTACAGGGAGTTTCAAATGATTAGGCTTAAAAATATTTTATTCTCTCTGGTTTTTATTTTTGCCATTTCATTCATTTTTGCCTCCGGTTTGCATTCCCTTGAAGAACCCCTGGAGCGTGATTTAACAACATATGGTTATATCGGTCACGCACTTTTATCAGGGGAAAATTTATATACAGATTTGTGGGACCACAAGCCACCAGGTATCCATATTGCATTTGCACTCTCGGAGCTAATATGGGGTTATGGGCAGCGATCGATCGCCTTTTTATGGGTCGTCCTGAGCATTTTGACAACAATCTTTATCTATCTGATCCTGGATAAAATTTCTGACTGGAAGGCTGCTTTAATTGCTGTGATCTTTTGGGTTCTATCCTCCAATTCAGCCTATTTACAAGCAAATCAACCCAACACAGAAATTTTTCTAAATCTGTTCACCCTTATCGCGATCTGGGCGCTTGTACAGCATGCTCATCCCACGAAGAAGGATTTGCATATCACGGGTTGGGCGATGGCAATTGCCACCATGTTCAAGCCTGTGGCGATCTTTGTTCTGCTAACAATGTTGATCTATGCATTGCTACAGCAATATTACCACACTCGGGATCACAGGATTCAACACTATTTTGCACCAGCCACACGACTTTTGTATCCGGTTCCAGTATTGTGGCTGGGTATGTTCATCTATGCCCTGATCATGGGTAGATTCCAGGAATATTGGGATATCATTATTGTATACAACAGCCAGTATTCAGGAAATACTTTGATGAATATCTGGGCATTCTTTAGAAACCCTGTCCACATTTTCTCGCAATCATTGTATGGTATCTGGATATTAACATTAATGGGCTATGCCTGGCTGTTTGTTGGCTCACATGCTAAAAATCGTCAAATCCATCACTCCTTATTTATCTTATTATTCCTGGGCGTTTTGTTTGAAATTGGCAGTATTGGCAGTATTGGCAGAAACTATGCTCATTATTACCAAACCTTACTCCCCATATTAACCATTAATGCCAGTCTGCTCATCGTATATATTTTTGATGAGAGTTTTCATAGTCGACATTGGCGTCAATTCACGTCAGCGCTGCTGTTACTCATAGCGCTTGGCACATTGATCAATTCACAAATTGAATTTTTCAGGTTTAGCCCAATTGAAGTATCCTATCAGAAATATAAAAGACAGTTTATTGATGCATGGGAAATGGGTCTCGAAATAAAGACAATGACAAACCCGGATGAGACGATCTACTATTGGGGGTCAGAATCTGGTGTGTACTACTATAGTCAGAGAAATTCTGCCTCCGGTATATTCTATAATCTTCCTCTCAAGGAGAAAAAGAACAAGAGAGTTGACTTGCTCATGACACAGCTACTTGGAGATCTGAGAGAATCTCCTCCGGCCATATTTATCTGGAACACTAAGGAGGGAAAATTCGAGAGAAATCCTTTGTACGAATTTGTTATGCAAGAATACCACTTACTTTGGAATCGCTCCCATTTCCAAGTTTATGTGAGAAATATTTAGCATTTTGGATTTCAAGAGATACAAATATGTCGTGATTGGCAGTGGCTTTTTCGGTGCTGTCCTGGCAGAGCGCATTGCGAATGATCTGGATGCTCCTGTGCTGGTCATCGAAAAACGCCAACACACTGGAGGGAACAGTCATTCTCTGAATCATCCGGGGACAGGGATTCACTATCATTTATACGGTACACATATTTTTCATACTCGCGACAGAGAAGTATGGCGGTATATAAACAGATTCACTGAGTTTAATGGATATCGCCATCAGGTTTTGACCACATACCAGAATCGTGTATATCAGATGCCGATCAATCTCGAAACCATCAACAGCTTTTATGACATGAATCTAAAGCCCTATGAAGTGCAGGATTTTATTAAGGATGAAGTAAGCAAATCAGGCCAGATCGAGAAAGATAATTTTGAAGGGAAAGCCATCAGTATGATGGGCAAGCCCCTTTATGAGGCATTTATAAAGGGATATACTTCGAAGCAATGGGGATGTGAGCCCGGACAACTCCCGGCAACAATTCTAAAGAGACTACCCTTTCGAACCAATTATGATGAGAATTACTTTTTTGATCCATGGCAGGGAATTCCGCTTGAGGGCTATGCTGCAATATTTGATAAACTACTCACCCATCCTAAAATTCGAGTAGAGTTGAACACAGATTTCTTTGATATCAAACACCTTCTGGGTGCTGATGCAAAGATCATTTACACCGGTCCCATCGACAAATTATTCGACTATAAGCTAGGAAAATTGGAATGGCGACGATTGGTATTTGAGGAACAATTAAAAAATGTGGCTGACTACCAGGGAACTTCAGTGATGAATTATTCTGATATCCAGATCCCATATACGCGGATACATGAACCCAGACATTTGCATCCAGAGAAATCCTACTCCCAGGATCAAACACTGACAATAAAGGAATTTTCACGAAAGGATGATGGAAGCGATCCCTATTACCCTATTGGAGGAGCTAAAAATAGGAACCTGTACAATGAGTACCACAAAGAACTTCTGAAACAAAAGAAAATCCTGGTTGGAGGTCGATTAGGAGACTATAAGTATTACGATATGGATCAGACCATTGCAGCTGCCCTTCAGCTATATAATCAGTTAGCGTCAACCGTCCATGCCTGAATCGCGACCTGAAAGCTTAGCAATTGTCCTCCCGGTTTACAATGAGGAGGAAATTATATCAGAGGTTATTAGAGATTGGGATAAGCATCTATCTGAACTCGATATAAAATATACTATTCATGCGTTTGATGACGGCTCCAAGGACACCTCGTTAAGGATTTTGACTGAACTTCAACCGAGTATCAAGTCCTTAAAGGTGCACAGCTCAGAGAACAGAGGTCACGGACCAACAATAATTGGTGCTTATAATATGCTCTCGGCACACACATGGATTTTTCAGTCTGATTCGGATGGTGAGATGTCTCCCCGATATTTTAAAGACTTGTGGTGTCGACGAGCCACCAATGATTTTATGATTGGGCGGAGGTCAGAACGCACTCAACCCCTATCGCGTAAAATAGTGAGTTTTGTCTCCCGAAATATGATTCACATCTTGTACGGAAAAGGGGTCTGGGATGTGAATTCGCCCTACAGATTGATGCGAGTTTCCAATATACATTATTTTATAAAGAGTATCCCCGCGGACACCTTCGCACCTAATATCATACTTTCCGGAATAGTAAATCTGTATAATCTGCCATATTTTGAATTACCGATCCCTCATCAAAACCGGCAAACTGGAGAGGTTTCCATAAAAAAACTTAAACTTCTATTGGCCGTACTGAGATCGTTTTATCAGACCATCCGATACAGATTGACCCTTATCTGACCTTTGATTGACACATTATATCTGTGCATATCCAGCAGGAGATATTTCCTACATTCATCCCCGTGCATGACGGAGTCTCCTGCCTATTCCAAAGCGAAACTCCGGCTTCGCGCAGGCAGGTCTTTACGCAACCCTACGCTGTAGGTTTGGTTGGTGGATAAAGATGGGTTGAACTTTGCCAGACTTTAGAGCAGCATACAATGCCACATTATCGTTCAGTCTCAAATCTCGTCTAAACCAGAAGAGATTCACCACACAACTTAAACGATTTTTATTCACTAGAGCGACAGCTTTGTTTACTGGATCAGGTTTAAGAAAAAACACGTCCATTTTCCATTGAATATTGCGCTTGACCAATTGAATATCCCTATAGATTTCTTATGTTATTGACCAATTATTTGGAGCCTCAAAGCATGCATTTTTATCAAAGATTTCTTGTCTCGACCCTGGTGTTGTTTCTGATGACCTGTGTATCGAGTAAGCCTGGAAAATCCAGCTACGATTATTCAAATATGGATAGGGCAACAAGGAAAGCGTATAGGGGTGTTGAACATTTTCTTGAGCTGGAAACGAGTGAGAAATCTACCCTCAAGTTGAATAAATATACTAAAATTGATACCATAGTTATCCATTCTGATTCAAAGGAAATTGAAGTTCATTTTAACCAAAATTTTGCCAATATTCCGATTCGTGAGAATGTTGTTGAAGCGGTCTATGCAGGTTTGAAGGAATCCCTGGGCAGGAAATTTCGAGCCTACTCTCTCAGGGGTTATGCAGTTGATCGACCTATAGGAGAATTGGTTCCAAACTTTTTCAGATCCAGCAAACGCAGTTATGATAGGAGCAGAATGCCGCTTCCCGAGACTAGATCGCTTCCCCTTGTCCGCAAAATCAGCCACAATTGGGAGCCCTCAGCTGGTTTGTACAATCGCAATATTGCGCTGTGGCATAGCCATGGCTGGTACTATGAGCAAAGCCTAAAGCGCTGGGAGTGGCAGAGAGCAAGAGTGTTTGAGACCGTGGAGGATCTGCTTCCCATGTCCTTCACCTTAAAATACCTGGTACCCATGTTGGAGAATGCTGGTGCCCAGGTATTCATGCCAAGGGAACGTGATCTCCAGACCAATGAGGTTGTAATTGATAACGACTCACCCGGGGTGGGCGTGGCCTACCAGGAATACAGTTCCAAAACGAGCAAATGGGAAACACCAGGAAAACCAGGATTTGCCCTAGGCACACCTCCCTATATATCAGGGGATAACCCGTTTTTTATGGGAACTTCCCGAAGCATTTTGGCCGATACCAGCGGTAGTGCAAAAATTCGCTGGATACCAAGCCTACCAGAAGCAGGTGAATATGCTGTTTATGTCGCTTATACAGCTGCGGATAGCAACGTCACGGATGCCCACTATACCGTATTCCATACCGGTGGACAAACCGAATTTCTGATAAATCAACAGATCGGTGGGCAAACATGGATATACCTTGGAACCTTCGATTTTAACCAGGCCTTGAACGCTGATATCCATCGTGTCGAACTTACCAACAAGAGTTCAGAGTCTGGACAATATGTGAATGCAGACGCAATTCGTTTTGGGGGCGGTATGGGCAATGTGTCGCGGGAAGGTCAAGTCAGTGGAAGACCTCGCTTCACAGAAGCCGCGCGCTATTATCTACAATATGCCGGTATGCCAGACACACTCATTTACAATTTGAATGCCGACGAAAGTGACTATAAAGACGACTACCAGTGTCGTGGCGAATGGGTCAATTATCTGCGAGGTGCCCCATACGGACCCAACAAAGAGCGAGAGAATCCGGGTCTGAAAATTCCCATTGATCTCTCACTCGCCTTCCACACAGATGCTGGATTCACCAGGAACGACACAGTAATCGGGACCCTATCGATCTATAGTACTGAGGGATCAGAAGCGTCTGATGTTTTTCCAGATTCAGTATCCCGCATAACCAATAGAGATCTGGCAGATATTCTTCAAACGCAGGTTGTCGATGATATTCGTGCCAAATATGACCCTGCCTGGACCAGAAGGATGCTATGGGATCGGGGATACAGTGAAGCCTACCGCCCCAATGTACCATCCGTATTGTTGGAGCTTCTCTCCCACCACAACTTTCTTGATATGAAATTTGCCAACGACCCGCGTTTTAAATTTGATGTGAGTAGATCGATCTATAAGGCGCTGCTTAAATACATAGCCACGCAGTGGAATCTCGAATATGTCGTTCAACCTTTACCTGTCTCCCATTTCCAGGCAACATTTACTGAAAATGGTGATTTACATCTCCAGTGGCAAGCTAAGCTGGATTCACTGGAAAAAACTGCGGCACCAGAAAAATATATGATCTACACCAAAATTGAGGATGAGGGCTTTGACAATGGCTTCGTGGTGGATACCCCCTACCATGACATGGCCAATATAGAGGAAGGGATCATTTACAGCTTCAAAGTTACTGCCCTCAATGCAGGAGGCGAAAGCTTCCCATCGGAAATTCTTTCTGTATGTAATATGGGGAGTAAAAAGCCAGAAGTACTCATTGTCAACGGATTTGATAGAATTTCAGCAGCGAGTACCATAGAGACTGATAAATATCTCGGTTTTGTCGACCTTTGGGATGAAGGCGTATCCGATGGCTATGATATGAATTATATTGGTTCTCAGTATGACCTTTTAGCTGCATCTCCCTGGAAGGATGATGACGAACCTGGTCATGGAGCAAGTTTTGGTGATATGGAAACCACACTCATCCCTGGCAATAGTTTTAATTTCCCACACCTCCATGGAAAGGCACTTCGTGAGGCAGGTTATTCATTTGTCTCTTCAAGTGATGAAGCCATCTGGGACGCTCAAGTGGATCCTAATAATTACACCCTGCTGGACATTATAATGGGTGAGGAAAAGCAAGTCCCAGGTCCCAAGGAACACAGCCCGAGGGAATTTCGAAGTTTTCCCAAATTGTTTCAGGAAAAAATTAAGTCCTATACTCAAGCAGGTGGGAATCTCTTCCTAAGTGGTGCTTATGTTGGATTTGACCTGTTCGATAATGGCAATGATTCACTTGATATGAAATTTGGTGAAGAAGTACTCAAGTATACATTTCGGACTGACCATGCTGTCAAAACAGGAAATCTAAGTATTATTGACAAGGAATTCTTCAATCTGAATGAGCCTCAAGTACTCGAATTCAACACTCAATTTCACCCCACCCAGTACAAGGTAGAATCACCTGATGCCATCGAACCAGCTGGACCAGAAGCCAGAACCATACTGCGTTATGCAGAAAATAACACAAGTGCAGCGATAGCAGCCTCTGGTGAATCAAATATCGTCGTATTTGGTTTTCCCTTTGAAGCCATTTTATCTGAGAGTACCAGAAATGAAGTCATGGCATCCATTTTAGACTTCCTGGAATCTGATTAATTCAGCGCATGCATGGTGTCCTGTAAGCGTTTTTTGGTCACGCAGAGCAACGAGATATTGAAAGTAACATGTCGCTCGAACTGAGGAGACACTATTGGGAGGATCGCGACTCCAGGGCAGCGTTCAAATCATTTATAAAAGATATCCACAACCTTGACTTTTCCCGATGGGAAGCCATGGGCTATTGGGATAGTGCCTACACACCATTTTCTTATTTTAAAGAGGGGAAAGTTATCGCAAGTGTTTGTATTTACTTACTTGATGCTGTCATCGCCGGCCGTCAAACCAATCTTGCACAAATTTCAGGCGTAGGGACAGATGCACGTTGGCGAAAACGTGGTCTCAGCCGAGAATTAACTGAGATGGGTCTGGCCTGGGCACGAGATAAACACGAAGGCACATTCCTGTTTGCAGATGACGAGGCGATTCCCTACTATGCGAAATGTGGGTTTTCACCTCTGAATGAATATCTCGAAAGACACTTCGCTACGCCTACTGACTTTAAAAGTGGAGCCATCCAGTTGGATGTCACGGATAAAGCACATCTGGACAGGATCTATGATTATGCCCTGCGTCGGGATTATATTTCACATCAATTTAGTGTCCAGAGTTCAAAATTATTCATGTTTCATGCGCTGTATTTTCTGCAAACCAACATCTACGAGATCAAGGATCTGGATTGTCTGGTTTGCTACAAAAGAGACGGCAATACGTTGAGTATCTATGATATTGTTTCTGAGGAGATTCCCAGGTTTGAAGATATTTATCCCTTTATTGCTAAAGAAACCGACCTGAGAATCGAATTTCATTTTCAGACTGACAAGCTTGGTCTAGAGAATGTGGAGAAGGTATTGATTACAGAAAATAATGCCTTTACAAAGGGAATATTCCCAGTTAAGGATCCCGTTTTTCCGTTCACCTCAAGGGCCTGAGATCACCCTGCAATTTTTAAAACCTTACATTTACCTTAGATCTTGGGACCTGCGGCAATCACCTCGGCAGTGACACCGTCTTCGAATTGTTGGAAATTTTCAACAAACTTGTTCGCAAGATTATGGTAACGCCTGGTGTAGTCCTCTTTGTCCTTCCAGGTTGAAACAGGATCCAGAATCTCTGCAGGAACTCCTGGGCAGCTTTCTGGTATCTCAAAGCCAAATACGGGGTCCTCACGAAAGCTTGCGTTGTCGAGACCACCTTCAAGAGCTGCGTTCAAGAGGGCTCTTGTGTGCTGTATGCTGATCCGCTTGCCAACACCATATGGACCTCCTGTCCAGCCAGTATTGATAAGCCAGCATTTGACATTGTGCTTCAACATTTTCTCTTTTAACAGCTGAGCATATACATAGGGATGGTGTACCATGAATGGAGCGCCAAAACAGGCACTAAAGGTACTAATTGGGTCAGCACCCAGCCCGATCTCCGTTCCGCCTACCTTGGAAGTATACCCTGATATGAAGTGATACATTGCCTGGTCTGCACTTAGTCTTGAAATGGGAGGCAATACGCCTGAAACATCACAGGTGAGCATAAAAATATTTTTTGGGTTGCCACCGCGCGCATTGGGAACAGCATTGCTGATAAATGACAAGGGGTACGAAGCACGCGTATTTTCGGTGTACATATCGTCATCAAGGTCGAGATGTCGGAAACGGGTCTCGAATACCACATTTTCCAGGATGGTTCCAAACATTTGGGTGACAGCATAGATTTGTGGTTCAGCTTCAGGATTCAGGTTGATCACCTTTGCATAGCAACCACCCTCAAAATTAAACACACCTTCATCGCTCCAACCATGCTCATCATCTCCGATCAGTCCACGATTTACATCAGCTGACAAGGTTGTTTTCCCCGTGCCAGATAAACCAAAAAAGATGGCAACATCCTCATCTTTTCCCACGTTTGCAGAACAATGCATGGTGAGAACATCACGTTTGGGCAAAAGGTAGTTCATGATGGTAAAAAAGGATTTTTTTATTTCTCCGCCATATTTTGAACCCCCGATAATGGCCAATCTCTCTGCAAAATTTAGGATAATGAAAGTTTCACTATGGAGTTCATCATATTCCGGGTCAGCCTTGAAATCTGGAGCGGATATCAGCGTAAACTCAGGGACATGATCCAGGAGCTTTTCGTCATCCCTCTCGACCACAAACATGTTTCGGGCAAATAGACTGTGCCAGGCATATTGCGTGATAACGCGAATAGGCATTCCGTAGTTTTTATCAGCGCCAACATAACAATCCTGGACAAATACGTCTTTTCCCTGCAGGTAACCTTTGAGCCGATTTGAAAGATTCGCAAATTTCTTTATTGTGTAGGGTTTATTGTGTTTCCCCCACCAGATATCGTCTTTGGTAGAAGCTTCTTTTACTACGAATTTATCATTGGCTGCCCGGGCAGTATGCTTTCCTGTGTAGACCAGGAGTGGTCCGTTGTGGGCAATTTTGCCCTCTTCTCGATCTAAAATTTCTTCGTACAATTCAGAGGTAGAAAGATTCCAGTAAACATCAGCGAGATGTTTTAAACCATGATTTTCCAACCCATGTTTACTTGCTAAGGTTCCTGCATATTGAGATTTCTTCATTTCATCGCGTATTTGACGTTTCATAACATCCCCAGCCTTTGTGATAATTATTGTCATCACAAGGATAAACTTGCGTTGCAAACATGCAATAAAATGTTTGCAATTAATTACTATATCTGATTGATGATTTTAGAGATTTGTTAACTGAATTTTCATCCAGAGATCAATATCTTTTGTACCAGCACCTATAGATTGAGGACCGCCTGGTCTTCTGCCACCACCCCTCTGACCCTGGTCCATTCCTCCGGCCATCCCTCCTCTGCCTCCTCGTCGCATCCCCTCTGAATGGTTGGATAACGACGGTCTCACAGATGAAGATTCTAAACCCAATCCTAATTTGGATTTTTTATCAAAGTTCGTCCCCAACATGGAAAAGGGAATCTGATATTCAATGAAAAGCGTTTCATCTGCTGAATTTGCAGCGCCCAACAGATCAGCTGGTCCGAGACTCTTGCCTGCTTGTTTATCAATCACAATGAGAGTCAAATCACCATCAGGAAGTTTTAGGTTTTCGTACGCTAAAGATTTGCGATTGGATGGATCTCGTTGATTAATGTCGTGTCGTCGCCTCCCTGTGGATGTTCCCTCAAACTGGATTCCAAGGTTTTGTCGCTTGCCCCCTTTTACATCAAGCCATATGCTGAGACCATTTTTAGCAAGTCTACGCTGGAAGGATTTATCGATGCTACTGATCGCAAGATAGAGGTAATTTTTGTCATTACTGATGGCAAGTGCAAAATTTTCTTTATCAGGTATCTGAAATTTGCCAGTCCATTCTCCTCGATGCCCATCAATTCTATGATCTGCATCTGCTCGCTGGCTGATATATGAATGACTGCTGCAGCCACTTAAAATGATACATGCCCCTATCAATAGAACGATAGACTTCTTTTTACTCATGATTTCCCTTTTTACTGCTTATCAATCGACTTCTATTAGACTCTATTACCATTATTTGGTTAAGAGAATCGACTATTCCTGCATTAAGCTAGATATCTGTTTGATGAGAATACCGGCGGCCTGCTCAATATGTTTTTCTTCACAAAACCTTCCCAGGGATAACCTGATCGTCCCAAGTTGATAATTGAGTGGGACACCCATTGCTTCAAGCACACCAGAACCCTTACCATCTGCGCTATGACAGGCGGCGCCTGCAGAAATATGAATGCTGTCGAGATTTTCCATAATTTCCAGGGCGTTGAGTCTGGCAAAACTAACACTCAGGGTGTTTGGTAACCTCAAAGTGCTGGCTGCGTTGACTCGAATCTCTGGAAAAGCTTGTTTCAGACTCGCCTGTAATCGATCACGTAAATTCTTAATGCGTTGAAATTCAACTTCCATCTCCTGCTGAGCCAATTCAGCAGCTCTACCCAGACCCACAATTTGTGCGACATTTTCAGTGCCAGCCCGAAGCCCAAACTCATGATTTGCACCATGGATGAGCGGTTCTAATTCGACGCCCTTTCTTACATACAGGGCTCCAACCCCTTTGGGTGCATAAAATTTATGTCCTGCTATACTTAAAAGATCGCATGACAACTCAGTCACATCTGTTTTAATTTTACCAATTGATTGAGCTGCATCCGTATGAAAGAGTGCACCAGTACGATGGGCAATTTCAGCGAGATCGGAGATAGGCTGGATACTGCCGATCTCATTATTGGCATGCATGACCGACACCACGATCGTTTTGGATGTGATGACTTCTTCCAAGGCATCTGATTTGATAACTCCCTGACCATCAACAGGAAGGTAACTGACCCTAAAGCCATGATGTCGAAGGTAGTTGACCACATTCAATATGGCAGGGTGCTCTATGGAGGAGACGATGATGTGCTGCCCCTGATTAACTCTTGGGAGAGCCATGCCTTTCAGCGCTAGATTATTTGATTCTGAGCCACCCGAAGTAAAAATAATTTCATCCGTTGCACAACCAATTAGGCTGGCGACCTGCTGGCGGGCATTATTAATGGCCTGACGATTGTGCCTGCCCAATCCATGGCTAGACGAAGGATTCCCAAAGTGTTTATGATAGTATGGCTCCATTGCTTCAATAACCCTGGGGTCTATAGGCGTCGTTGCATTGTAATCCAGATATATACTTCCATCGCTCAAAAGCATGGTTCACCCCTTTCTTGATTAAGATGAATGAACAATTGAAATTAACCCCAGGATGTAATCTCCCTTAGCTAAATATGGTGTTCTTAACTTTCCGATTATCAGAGCGTCTAAACACACAGAAATTTGAAAGGAACCATAAAATGTACAAATTTAAAAACCGAATCATGCTTCCCACACTGCTACTTGCACTCGCATTACCTTTGATGGGTCAAAATGGACCAGGCAAAGACAGGCGCGGGATGGGACAGGGCAAGGCGCTTCAGGAGCTCAAATTGTCCGAAGACCAGGAGAATCAAATGCAAGACTTGCGTTTTGATCATGAAAAGGAGCTCATTCAGCTAAAAGCGGATATGAAAACCGCACAACTTGAGTTGAAAAGGTTAAAACAGGCTGACAATCCAAATAAAAAGAAAATTCATGCTCAAATCGAAACGGTAAGCCAAAAAAGAGTTGCCATTGAGAAGGCCAGAGCTGATCACCAGCTTGCCATACGCAAAGTTTTAACTCAGGATCAATACAAAATTTTCAGGAAAAATATGAAACTGAGGGCTGGTCGTGGGGATCATCACAAGGATGGAAAGCCTGGGCGAAGACCGCATCGCAATTAACTCTTCTTCCTCCCTGAGAAGTAACAAAAAGCACCCCGATTTCTGGGGTGCTTTTTCATTATTCCCAATATCTTTAAGCTTTATAGGTTTCCGAAGATTGCAGCTCAAACAATGTAATTTCTGAGGGGACGCCAAGACGAATGGGTGGTCCCCAGTAACCTGTTCCTCTGTTCACATAAACCTGCATATCACCCTGTTGGTATAAACCGGCTAAATATTTGTGGACTCTGGAAGCAGCCAGGCTGAATGGCACATATTGGCCACCGTGGGTGTGGCCACAGAACATGAGGTCAATTGATAAGCCCTCTGTCAACTCTGCAGTTCCCGGTTGATGGGCAAGCATGAGTACGGGAATACCCTCAGGAATCCCCGCCATAGCCTTATGAGGGTCAATTTTATGGCTTTTATGGGTATGGTGAGCCATGAGGTCCGTAACGCCTGCGATCGCCACTGAGGCTTCATCAATTTTTAGAATTCGATGCTCATTGTGTAGATAAGTCATGCCCAACTCTTTTACTTTTTCTATCCATGATTCCACACCAGAGTAGTATTCGTGATTACCCGTTACAAAGTATGTTCCGTATGTGGATGTCAACTCTCGAAGCGGTTCAACATCGTTGGTTAAGCTTTCGACAGACCCATCGACCATATCACCTGTAAAAAAGATCAGATCTGGTTTAAGGGCATTCACCTGTTCTACAACTTTTCTAGCGTAATCAGCTTTGATCGTTGGACCAACATGGAGGTCTGAAATCTGTGCAATTTTGAGTCCCTGGAATACTTGGGGCAAGTTGGCAATATTGATGTTATGTCTATAAAGAGATGGTTTCCTGCGGGCCTGGAACAAACCAATTCCACCTAATAGCGAGGTGAAACCCACAATGCCAAGGTTCATTGACATGATGAGGAATTGTCTCCTGCCTGGATCCATTTGAATCGTGTCGGAAGTCTGGTTGGTTAGTGCGTTGAGGACTTTGAATGAAAGAAGACCTGTAACCCATCCCAGATCTCTCACGATGAAAGCGACAAAGGTCAGTGTTATCAATCCCAGGCAGGTGTACCCGATCCACAAAAATATATCAACCAATGGATTTTCAACGCCTTTGTACCTAAATATGATTCCCAGAACAGGAGAAAGGGCCAACAATGCAAGAAGTGTCCAATAAACCACCAGACCAATCCCGCTTATATCAAATGGTGCAATGACTCTAACTCCTACATATCCATAGAGTAGTGTCATGACAACGAACATTATTATAAAAAACACGGAGTTTCCTTTTTGTTAAATTACTATGAACTAACTAAAGCGAAACTTTGGTAGTGTCAATTCCTTTCTCTCTTTGGGAAGCGAACCTATGCAAACGCGAAATTGCCGGGTGCATTCAATCCCGCTAATTCTATATTGTGCCTGTTCATTTCAACATTAAATAAATCTGAGGTCGAGCCTATGTCATTGCTTCGTCAAGCATTCATGAAATTCTGGAATCTGGAACTATACTGGAAAGTATTTATTGGAATGGGTGCCGGTATTGTGTACGCCCTGCTGCTTGGTGAAAAGGCCATGAACGTTGCTCCTCTCGGAGATATGTTTATGAGACTGTTGAAAATGGTCATTGTCCCCCTCATTTTCTTTTCGATCACTTCTGGGGTTGCCGGTATCGGTGAAAATAAAAGTTTGGGAAGATTGGGCGCCAAAACGTTTGGCTACTACTTCATGACCTCCATGCTGGCCATATTAGTGGGTTTAACCCTCACAAATATCATTCAGCCAGGTGTTGGTGTTGATATATCTGCAGGTGGCAAAAACTTCGATCCTGCCAGCCTCACCCAGCCAGGTAGTCTGGGGAATATTTTGATTCGAATGATTCCCACAAACCCCATCCAGGCAGCTGCCAAAGGCGATGTATTGTCCATAATATTTTTCTCCATTGTACTGGGAATGGCGATCACAGCCTTGCCTGAGAAACAGTACAAAGTAGTGCGGGACCTTTTTGATACATTTTTCAAGGTAATGATGAAAATGACACAGGGAGTCATCCTGTTTCTCCCGATCGGCGTTTTTGGATTAATAGCCAAAGCCGTATCCAGTACTGGTTTCACCCTGTTTAAAGCAGTCGGATGGTATATGGTAACCATAGCCTCTGGATTGACCATTCATATACTCATTGTGCTTCCCATTGTTTTCTATCTGTTTACCAAGATCAACCCGCTTAAACATTTTAAAGCAATTGCATCCGCCATGGCGACAGCCTTTTCAACCAGTTCATCTGGGGCAACCCTGCCCGTGACCATGGACTGTGTCGAAAATCGTGCTGGTGTTTCCAACAAGGTGACAAGCTTTGTATTGCCCCTGGGAGCAACGATCAATATGGATGGTACCGCACTGTATGAGTGTGCCGGCGTATTATTTATATCACAGGCTCTTGGATTTGACCTCACTTTTTCTCAACAACTTCTGATCGTAATTACAGCGTTTTTAGCATCTGTGGGTGCCGCTGCCATACCATCCGCCGGATTGGTTATGATATTTATCGTACTGGATGCCGTGGGTCTGGGCAATCACCCGCAGGCTGCCATTATCGTCGGTACCATGCTTGCCGTGGATAGACCCCTCGATATGTTTCGCACAGTCGTCAACGTGACCAGCGATACAATGGGTGCCGTTATTGTAGCAAAATCCGAAGGCGAAGACGTACTTAGCAAGGTGTAATTAATTGGGTTAGGGGTAATCGTGTGATACCAGCAAGATGGCTGGTTCGCCCTATATCACATCATATTCTTTAAATCTAGGACTTCCAGGGCTCTCGAGCTAAATTTGGTGCATCGGGGAAATTCTTTGCCGCTTTTTCTAAAACTTGACTGCAATGATGATGCGCATTTTTTGAACGAGAACTTACCATCGGGAACCCAACTCCTTGCTGCTAAGGCAGGCCTTTCCCTGTTCTCAGGGATCAAGGAAGTCTGATCTTTAAGGGCGGTGCCCACCGTGAATAACACGGTTCAAAAATGTCTCGTTGTTGCAGTTTTTTTTGTGCTAAATCGTTGCTTAATCTAAATAAGCAATCCCTCAATTCAGATTGAATATTTCTATAGCTTCAAGTGCTTCTGAGGCTTGAATACCGAAAATCTGGGTATAAAAATAGTATTCACTCTCGATGGCTTTGATGATGGTTGACGACTTCCGAAACCCGTGTGACTCACCCTCAAATGCCAGATAAGCAACTGGAATTCCATTCCTTTTTAATTCAGAGACCATTCCCTCAGCCTGGGATGGTGGGACCACAGGGTCATCCAACCCCTGAAAAAATATGACAGGACAATTCAGTTGACTGGCATAATTCAGTGGTGAGCGTTCCCTATATATTTGCTTTTTCTCTGGATAAGGTCCGATCATGGTATCCAGGTAGCGACTTTCAAATTTATGAGTGTCCTCTGCCAACATGGTCAAGTCACCAACACCGTAGTAACTGGCTCCCGCCTTAAAAACATCCAGAAATGTGAGTGCCATAAGCGTGGTGTATCCACCGGCGCTGCCACCCTTTATGATGAGTTTTTCCCTGTCCACCTTCCCCACATCAGCCAGGTAAGTGGCTGCGGCAGCACAGTCCTGGACATCCCGTATTCCCCAATTTCCTTTAAGTCGTTCGCGGTATTTACGACCGAAGCCAGTTGAACCGCTATAATTCACATCGACAATCGCAAATCCACGACTGGTCCAATATTGAATGATCAGACTGAAGTCATTAAAACTATGTGCTGTTGGTCCACCATGACTGAGGACGATCAGGGGAGGCAGTTCTTCCTCAGGCGCTTTATAAAGGGGGTTTTGGGGGGCATAAAACCAGGCATAACTCAGCTCATCAGGTGCAGTCTCAAACTGAATGGATTGAGCCTTTGATATGTATGCTCCATCAAGATCGATCTCGGATGCCTTCTGC
>CAZVSF010000011.1:0-26942 GCA_964630195.1 uncultured Lentisphaeria bacterium | reverse complement strand
ACCAATGAAGGAGAGTATGCCGTTCGCCTCATGGTATATCTGGCAGGACGGGATCGGGAACAGCTTGTTTCAGCTCGTGAAATTGCTGAGCAGCAAAGTATACCCCAGCGCTTTCTCCGAACGATTGTATCGCAGTTTGTCAAATTAGGATTTATTAATTCTTACCAGGGCAATGGTGGTGGCATACGCCTGGCCGAGGGTGCTGACAACAGAACCCTGCTAGAGGTTATTGAGGCCGTTGAAGGTCCCATCTATTTGAATGTTTGTATGCAGGGTGAGGTTGCCTGCCAATTTTCCAGTCAATGTGCTGTTCATCTTGTGTGGCATGAGGCACAAGAGGCCATACAGCAAATTCTGGGTGCTAAAAAAATAAAAGAATTAGCCCAGGTCAATTTTGATCTGGCTGCCAGTGGTTTAGGTGAGGGAGCCGATCCAATTTGCGGAATACCAACTACTACTGAAGCGTCAAAGCAATCTCATGGCAATTGAATTCGGCAAATACGACGTTAACCCATCTCCAACAGATCAGGAAAAATCACTGAGTTGTTTCCATTGTGGAGAACCCTGTCCCGACAAAACCATTGCTATCGGTGATAAATCCTTTTGCTGTCAAGGCTGCAAGACCGTCTTTGAGATTCTCAATGCCAACGAAATGTGTGATTACTATAGCATTGAAGAAACGCCCGGTATTACACCAAAACAAGATTTGATACCTGGTCGTTTTGAATATCTCGATGATGAGAGCGTCAGCACGCAGATCCTTGATTTCTCGGACGGAAAAACCGAGAAAGTGACTTTTCATACACCGACCATGCACTGTGCCTCGTGTATATGGTTGTTGGAAAAACTCCACGAGATGGATTCACGCATCTTTAGCTCCATCGTAAATTTTCCACGCAAAGAAGTCAGCATCACTTACAATGCTCAGCAGCTAAAACTGAGTGAATTGGCTGCCCTGCTGGCTTCCCTGGGATATGAGCCGCTGGTGAATCTGGACACCGTGGGTAAGCGGGAGCAGTCCTCTGCAGAAAAAAAACTGTATTTGAAAATAGGGTTGGCAGGCTTCGCTTTTGGGAATGTCATGATTCTCAGCTTCCCTGAATATCTTTCCCGGGTTGGTTCGGTTGACCCAACCTTTAAAATGGTCTTTGGTTATCTCAGTCTGATATTTTCTATACCAGTTTTGATATATGCTACCCGAGATTACTACCTTTCTGCCTGGGCGGGATTAATAAGTCGCACCGTTAATATTGATGTACCCATCACACTGGGTATTGGAGTGCTCTTTTTCAGGTCTGCCTGGGAAATTCTCACCCAAACTGGCGTGGGCTATCTCGACTCCTTCACCGGGCTGGTCTTCTTCCTGCTGGTTGGAAAGGTCTTTCAGCAAAAGACCTATGAGGTCCTCTCCTTCGAACGAGACTATAAATCCTTTTTCCCCCTTTCTGTGACACGGACGATTGACAATGTGGAGACAGTGGTCCCCGTTTCTAAGCTAAAGCCGGGTGATCGCATCGTCGTGCGCAACCAGGAATTGATTCCAGCGGATTCAGTCCTCCTCAGAACAACAGCTTACATTGACTATAGCTTTGTCAGTGGAGAGTCGACACCAGTGACCAAAACAGCAGGGGATTTTATTTATGCCGGTGGTCGACAGGCAGGTACAACCATTGAGCTTGAGGTCATAAAAGAGCCATCCCAAAGCTATTTGACCCAGCTCTGGAATAATGATGTTTTCAACAAACCCCGTTTTTCAAGGCTCAATGTGCTGGTAAACCAGGTAAGCCATTACTTTACCTTTGGTGTTTTGGCCATTGCCATCCTTGCAGCGCTTTACTGGCTGCAATTTGATATTGCCACAAGCATAAAAGTTTTCACTGCTGTTCTCATTGTGGCTTGTCCTTGCGCACTTGCACTATCATCGCCATTTGCCCTGGGAACCGCCATGCGCATTTTTGGTCGTCAGGGATTTTTTGTAAAAAATACGGACACTGTAGAAGCCTTATCAAAAATTAATACGATCGTCATGGATAAGACAGGTACACTCACTGAATCAAGACAAGAGACCATTGAATTTTCAGGGGAGCGCCTGTCAGCTGAAGATCAGCAACTTGTAAAATCCCTGGTTCGACATTCAACACACCCCTTGAGCCAGAAAATTTTTCAGGCTCTGGATGTTCAAGCCAGGTTACAGGTAGAAAATTTTGAAGAGATTTCTGGCAAGGGCATCAGGGGTGTTGTTCAAGGGCACAACGTCAAACTGGGGTCTGCAAAATGGCTGGGATATGAAGAAGATGCGCAAAATGCCGAGGACATGAAAACCCGGGTCTTCCTGAGTCTGGATGATGAGTTAATGGGGTCATTCCTGATCGCCAATGTCTTTAGGAAGGGTTTACGCCCGTTACTTACAAATTTAAGAAAACACTTCAACATGTTCTTGCTATCAGGAGATACCGAACGGGAGAAGGCTGCCCTGGTGAGTTTGTTTGGTAGTGAAGGGAACTTGTTGTTTCGCCAAACACCTGAGAACAAACTGGATTTTGTCACGAGTGCACAGCATGACGGTGCCCATGTGCTTATGGTGGGAGACGGCTTAAACGATGCCGGAGCTTTGAGAGCCAGTGAGGTTGGCATTGCCATTACCGATGATGTGTCAGCTTTTTCCCCGGCCAGTGATGGGATACTCACCGGTAAAAATTTACATTTGCTGGAAACTTTTATCAAAATGTCCAAAGCCACGACCTCGGTTATTGTGGCCAGTTTTGTGATTTCAATTATTTATAATGTGGTTGGTGTCAGTTTTGCGGTGGCGGGAAAACTGTCACCCCTGGTCTCAGCGATCCTTATGCCTGCCAGCTCAATTTCTGTCGTAGCATTTACCACCTTTACAACGAGCTTGCGAGCCCGTATGATGAAATTAACTTGATGAACAGAGAGCGTCTATTTTGTATGTAATGTTTATCCTGATGGCCTTTAGTCTAACAGCATCTCTTATATTCTTAGGTGCCTATATCTGGTCGGTTCGTTCTGGACAGTTTGATGATAAATACACACCCTCAGTAAGAATGTTATTCGAGGATAAAAAGATATCAAAGAAAATGGAAACCGATATTATTTCGGGTGAAAAAAACGAGGAGAATAGATAATGGAGATGGAAAAAATTCAGTACGACAACAAAATCGTGCGAATGTTTTTCTGGGCCACCGTTGTATGGGGCGTGACAGCCTTCCTGATTGGACTTACAATTGCGCTTCAACTGCCAGCACCGGTCTTTAATTTTGGTACATCCTGGTTGACCTTTGGTCGCCTGCGCCCATTGCACACCAATGCCGCCATCTTTGCATTCGTTGGCAATGGTATTTTCATGGGATATTACTATTCAGCGCAACGCTTGTTGAAAGCCCGAAATTTTTCCGACGTACTGAGTAAAATTCATTTTTGGGGGTGGCAGGGAATCATTGTTTCAGCTGCCTTAACCTTGCCGGCAGGTATCACCACGGCCAAAGAATATGCTGAGTTGGAATGGCCCATCGATATTGCAATTGCACTGATCTGGGTTGCCTGGGGCGTCAATATGATGGGAACCATCCTCAAGCGCCGTGAAAAGCACCTCTATGTGGCCATCTGGTTCTATATCGCCACATTTGTCACCGTTGCCATGCTCCATATTGTGAACTCCATGGAAATGCCAGTGAGCTTCTTCAAAAGCTACTCGATTTATGCCGGTGTGCAGGACGCCCTGGTGCAGTGGTGGTACGGTCATAACGCGGTCGCCTTCTTCCTGACAACCCCATATCTGGGTCTCATGTATTATTTCATGCCCAAGGCTGCTCAGAGACCGGTTTATTCCTACCGATTGTCGATCATTCATTTCTGGGCGCTTATTTTTCTATATATCTGGGCAGGTCCACACCACTTACTCTATTCTTCAACGCCGGACTGGGCTCAGACACTGGGAACCGTCTTCTCCGTCATGTTGATTGCACCTTCCTGGGGTGGTATGCTGAATGGTCTTCTCACGCTGCGTGGTGCCTGGGACCGGGTTCGCCAGGATCCAATTCTAAAATTCATGGTTGTGGCTGTTTCAGCTTATGGAATGTCCACCTTCGAAGGTCCCATGATGTCATTGAAAAACTATAATGCCATCACCCACTTTACTGATTATACCATAGCCCACGTACACATCGGGGCCCTGGGCTGGAATGGTCTGCTGACCTTTGGAATGCTCTACTGGCTGGCACCACGTTTGTGGAACACCAAATTGTATTCTGTTAAACTGGCGAACATTCACTTCTGGCTGGCGACACTGGGTATCATTTTCTATGTGATCCCAATGTACTGGACGGGGATAACACAGGCACTGCTCTGGAAACAATTCACACCTGAAGGATTGCTGGTTTATCCTAATTTTCTAGAAACGGTAACGCAGTTGATCCCCATGTATTGGACCCGGGCATTTGGCGGAACGCTTTATCTGGCCGGATCCCTGATCATGGTCTTCAATCTGGTTAAAACAGCCCGTTCCGGCCAGCCAGCTCCAGACCAGCAAATGGAAGCAGCGCCCTTGCAGCCAATCGTTTCTGAGCCAGGCGAGCACAAACATCGCTGGCTGGAAGCACGTCCCATTCACTTCCTGGTCCTTGCCCTGGTTGCAGTCGCCATTGGTGGTATCGTTGAATTTGTACCAATGTTTGTGGTGAAATCAAATATCCCCACGATCAGTACGGTAACACCTTATTCTCCGCTGGAACTGGAAGGCCGTGATCTCTATATACGTGAAGGTTGTTTCAACTGCCACTCCCAGATGATTCGTCCCTTCAGAAGTGAGACTGAACGCTACGGTGAATATTCCAAAGCAGGGGAGTTTGTTTATGACCATCCCTTTTTGTGGGGTTCCAAGCGTACAGGACCAGATCTTCATCGCGAAGGTGTGGGCAAGCTGAAAAAGCCGGATGCCTGGCATTATAACCATATGGACAATCCTCGCTCCATGAGTCCAGGATCCATTATGCCGATCTATCCATGGCTCCTGGAACGATCCAATGATTATGATGATCTGCCAAAGAAGATCAGTGTGATGCGATCTCTGGGCGTTCCCTATCCGGAGGGCTATGAAGACCAGGCTCTGGATGATCTAAAACAACAGGCTGAAGGTATCGTCGCCAATTTGAAGGCGTCTGGGATTGAGACGACCTGGGACAAAGAGATTATCGCTCTCATCGCCTATCTCCAAAAACTGGGTACAGGAATCCTTCCCAAATAGGGGAGGATTGAAATTCGCATGTTAAGTCGCATTTATCCAGGAGCTGAAGGCTTTGAATTCTTTCAGGGTTTTTCACTACTCCTGTTTTTTCTCGTCTTTGTTGGTGCAGTTGTAATGATTGTAACAATGAGAAAGGGATACATTGATAAAATGAGTAATATGCCCCTCGAGAGCGGGGATGATCAAAGCAATAATAATGGAGGCCATTTATAATGGGCAAAGTCACGAATCAACTCATTGATCACGATTATGACGGGATTCAAGAATATGATAATGATCTGCCAGGATGGTGGAAAGCGCTCTTCGTAATTACCATCATTGTAGCAGTCGTATATGTACCATATTATCACCTTTTTGGTGATTTGCAGGACGTTGAATATCAAAAGGAAATGGGTACCTATGTTGAAGCTGGCGTCACTCGCGGACCCTTCACAGAATATGCTTCTCCCTGGGCTGGTGATGGGGAGATCACACCCGCCCTCCGGGCTGAAATGAATAAGATTCTGGATGCCCCCTTTGATGAACAACTGATGCGAACTATGGCCAAGGCAAATCCGGAACAACTCGCAAAGCTGCAGGCAGCTTTTCCAGATGTCATCGCAGCATACGGAACCGGTGCTATATCCGCACCTAAGACGGCACCTGAAAAAGAAGCGCCTGCCGCAGCGCCAGCAGAGGACCTGGCGGCACTCACTGACGATGCCAGCCTGGCTGCTGGTAAAAAGGTATGGGATACCCGATGCATCGCCTGTCATCTTAATGATGGTGGTGGTAGCATAGGTCCCAATATGACGGATAATTATTGGATTCATGGGGGGGACATGGCGTCTATTGTTCATACCATTAAAGTAGGTGTGCCTGCCAAAGGTATGATTCCATGGGAATCAACATTGACACCAGATCAGATCATGCAAGTTGCCAGCTACATCAAGGTGAAGTTGGTTGGTAGCACTCCGGCCGTGCCAAAAGCTCCCCAGGGCGACCTTTATGAGGGTTAATCCCTATACAGGATAGTAATTGACAGAGGAACTCACGTCTTAGCGTGAGTTCCTTTTGCCATATTAATTTCCGAAAAACAAATACTTGGAGATGGCAGGCATATGGGTCAGCCCGACAGAGATCTCACCAACATCGATGAGCCATCCGCTTACCGGGACAGAATCGCGTCCATTGATGAAAGCGGAAAAAGAAAATGGATATTTCCCCGGAAACCCAGGGGTCGATTCTATGACTTCAGAACCTGGTTTTCATATTTATTACTGGCAATCATGTTCAGTGGACCCTTTATCACCATCAATGACAGACCACTTCTGCTCCTCAATATCATGGAGCGGAAATTTATTATTCTCGGTATGGCCTTTTGGCCCCAGGACAGCTATATCTTTGTGCTGGCGACGCTCACCTTTATCGTTGGTATTATCCTATTTACAGTGATTTTTGGCCGCCTGTTCTGTGGCTGGGCTTGTCCTCAAACCATTTTTCTGGAGATGGTTTTTCGTAAAATTGAATACCGCATCGATGGCAATGCAAATAAACAACGCAAGTTAGCTGCCCAAGCCTGGAACGCTCAAAAAATATTTAAGCGTGTGCTAAAACATTCTATCTTTTTTGCACTGTCCTTTATTATAGGAAACACTTTCCTGGCTTACATCATTGGAAAGGATGAGTTATTCAAGATAATCAGTGAGCCTGTTTCAGCACACGCAACAGGCTTTTCATTTATGCTGATCTTCACATTTTTGTTCTACTATGTGTTTGCCTTTTTCAGAGAGCAAGCCTGTACCCAGGTATGTCCTTATGGTCGCTTCCAGTCTGTGCTTCTTGATGATAAATCGATTGTTGTAGCTTATGATTTTATTAGAGGCGAAAAGCGGGGAAATCCCAAGAAACATAAATCCGAGGAATTGGGTGATTGTATTGATTGCCACCAGTGTGTTGACGTATGTCCAACCGGAATTGATATTCGCAATGGCACTCAGCTCGAGTGTGTCAACTGTACGGCATGTATCGATGCCTGTGATGAGGTGATGGACAAAGTAGATCGCCCCCGTGGTTTGATCCGCTATGATTCATTTGATGGAATTAAGACAGGAGAAACCTTAAAAGCGAATTTCCGCAATGTGGGTTATACTGTCATTTTACTGGGTCTGGTGGTCTTCTTCTTTATGTTGCTGCTGACAAGAAGTGATGTGGAGACAACGGTTCTGCGCTCATATGGAACCCTCTACCAGGATGTTGGCAACGATCACTACACAAACTTATACACGGTGAGAGTTCTGAATAAAACCTTTGAAGATCTACCCATTCGACTTGAACTCATTGAGCCCGAAGGGACTCTGACCATGGTGGGTAACGACCTTAAAATTAGTGGCCAGGATAAGACGGAAGGCGCTTTTTTTGTGAATCTCTCAGGAGAATTACTACATGGCACGGAAACAAAATTAAAAATTGGAGTGCACTCTGGGGATCGTTTGCTTGAGACCGTGAAAACCTCCTTCATGGGACCGAGGCAAGAATGACCGAAACAGCCAAAACAGGGAAGCTGTGGATGTGGGGTCTGACAGCCACCATCATCGCACTTATTCTCTTCTATGTGGGTTTTGCTGTCTGGACCTTTCAGGATGATGTTGAACTCGTTTATGATAACTATTATGCCAAAGATGTTGTCTTTGAACAACAGATCAACAGAGTTGCCAGAACGCAGGCACTTCCCTTTAAACCAGTGTTGAGTTATAGCCAACCTGCCCAGACCCTGGAGTTAAAGTTCCCCCTGGCTCTTGGTCATATTCCGACACAAGGTGAAGTGCTTCTGTTTCGTCCAGCAGATTTGCATCAGGACAGACTGTTCCCTCTGGCATTAAAAGGGGATAGTTTACAAAGCATTGCCCTTCCGGATATGGACCCAGGTTTGTGGCGAATCAAGCTGAACTGGACCAGCGGGGGTCAGGAATATTATCTGGAACAAGCACTCATGGTAAAAGGATGAAATTGATAGGGATGGCATAACTCCCCAGACATTGTTGACCGGGCCTGCCGGTCTTTGTTTTCAACAAATAACCCTTGCTGAACATGTGGCTCAAGTTAATTTTTTCCAAATGGTTTAGGAGAGATACTATGGGGCTGAAACGCGGGCTCATTCTTGCAATTATTGGTATATTTATTCTTGCTGCATGTAGTGAGGATCCAGATGTACTCTATTCAAAAGCGGAAACAGAAGCAGCCCTGGGTTCTCGTCAAAAAGCCCTGAGTCTGCTCATGGTCATCCAGCAAACCCATCCTGAGTATACACCCGCCTACCTGTTTGCGGCGCGTCTGTTCTATGATGACAATAACCTTGCTGAAGCAGTCAATCAATGCAAACGTGGTTTGGATGCTAAAGCAGATTCTGCAAAGATCCTGAGATATATTGGTGAAATCTATCATTTAAGCGGGAGCATAGAGAACGCCTATCAGTATTACCGTATGGCCGTACAGGCGAATAGCAAGGATGTCGATGCCCGGATTAGCCTGGGATATATCCTCAACGAAAAGGATATATATGAAGCAGCCCTGACCCATTTTGACAAAGCTTTAGAGTTGGATTCTGCCAATTATGCTGCCACAGTGGGCAAAGCAAAAACCCTTAGCAAATCAGGCGAGACAGCTGCAGCCATAGAACTTCTTGAACAAGCAGTGGAAAGCGAGCCCATGGAAGGTAGCGCATATGGAGCGCTGGCCATGGCACAAGAAAAAACAGCTGTGGAAGATAAAACCATTCTGGAAAATTACGCACTGGCCGTAAAACTCTCTCCTGGAGACAAATCAGTCTGGGATGCCTATGTTAATTTCATGATGAAAAATCAGGACCAAAAAAAGGCAGTCCAGGTATTGCAGAAATACCTCTCGCATTTTCCCCAGATCGTTGAAGCAAGACATCGTCTGGCAGAACTCTATATCGACCTGGCTCGATCAGAAAGCCTGTCCTGGCTTGATGCAGCCAGACAACAATGTGATCAGGCTTTGATTTCTGACCAGAATGATCATTATAGTCATGCCCTGCTGGCTAGAATATACCTTCTCAAAGAAAAACCGCGACTGGCCCTTCTCGAAGCACAATTAGCCTTTGAGATAAATCCAAATACTGAATATCGGGAATTGGTGGATCAGGCCAAGTTTTATAAAAACTGATACATCAACCAATCAAATCCTGACGGATCAGACATTGGAACCCTTATTCCACAGCGCTCTATTCAGACATACATCACGGATAACAATTTATCACCCCTTGTGGGCGCAAGCCGGGGCAGAACATACAGGAGTTGAACATGCGTAAAAAAGTTATCGTATTGGGTGCAGGTATGGTTGGTAGGGCTATGGCCATCGATTTGAGCGGTCAGCATGAGGTGCTCTCAGTGGATAGAGATCCGCAGGCGCTTTCCCTGCTGGATAAGCACACCAACCTGAGCACAAAGCAAATGGATCTATCTGATGCTTCAGCAATAAGAGAAGTCATTGCTGATGCAGATGTTGTTGTGGGTGCAGTGCCAGGATTCATGGGGTACACCACGCTAAAGACAGTCATCGAGGCAGGAAAAAATATTGTGGATATATCTTTTTTTCCTGAGGACCCTTTCGAGCTGGATGCCCTTGCCAAAAATCGAGGTGTTATCGCTGTGATGGATGTCGGTGTCGCTCCCGGCATGAGCAATCTCATTTTGGGGTCTTATCAAGGGGACCTGGATATAACAGACTTTACCTGCTATGTTGGTGGATTGCCCAGGGAAAGGACCTGGCCTTACGAATATAAAGCACCATTTTCACCAATAGATGTCATTGAGGAATACACCAGACCCTCACGGATCGTTGTAAATGGTGAAATAGTCCAGAAGGTCGCCCTCTCTGAACCAGAGTTGATTGATTTTAAAGGTGTTGGAACGCTGGAGGCTTTCAATACGGATGGCCTGAGAAGCCTGATTCACACGATGAAAATACCAAACATGAAAGAAAAGACCTTACGTTATCCCGGTCATATTGAACTCATGAGAATCCTCCGAGAAACAGGATTTTTCAGTGAGCAGTCAATTCAAATTGGAGATCAAGACATTCGTCCTCTCGATATGACCACTGCATTGTTGTTTCCAAAGTGGAAACTGGGTGAGGAAGAAGAGGAGTTCACGCTGATGAATATCCTCATTGAAGGAAAGGATGCGGGTCAAAAGTTTATCCACAAATATGAATTATTAGATCGCTACGACCCCAGGACAAAAACATCCTCAATGGCCAGAACGACAGGCTATACCTGTACGGCCGTTACCCAGCTGGTGCTGGATGGTCAATATGAACAAAAAGGGGTAAGCCCACCTGAATTTGTTGGGGCAACCAGGGGCTGCCTGGAAGCGGTTTTCCAATATCTGGAGCAAAGAGGCGTTCACTACAGCAAACATATAAGCACGTGGTAGGGATGTTGAAATGACGCGACCCAAAATTCATAATCTGAAGTTGATCCCTGAAAAATTTATGGATGATCCCCATTTTGAGTCATCCATGACGACCAAATACCTCGGTGCCCTAGCAGGCAGCAAAAAGATCTATGTGAATATTGATCATGTCAAGCCAGGCGCTAAAAGTGCCAAGTATCATTCACATACCATGCAGGAGGAGTTTTTCTTGATTCTCAAGGGGGCGGGTACTTTGCGGTTTCAGGACAACACCTTCCCGGTCAAGCAGGGAGATTTCATTGCAAAACCTGCAGGGCAGGGTATCGCCCATCAATTCATTAATGATGGCAGGGAAACTTTAGAAATATTGGATTGCGGATCAAGACACCAAAACGATATGGTTGAGTACCCCGATGAGAAGACGCTTTATGTAATGGCAAAAGGAACAGTCTATAAATTGAATTCAAACCTGAAAGATTGGTCGGCAGATCCCAATCAATAAACATCAAATGGATCAGGAACAGTATGACATCACTTAAAACAAAGTCAGGGCTCAGTCTCTGGACTCTGGTCATGCTTATATTCGTGCCGACCTTTGGTTTTACCAATATCACCAATAATGGTGTTGCCCTTGGACCTGCCGCCGTTTCATCATGGCTGATAGTTTGTTTTTTTTATTTCTTACCCCTCACCGCCATCATCGCAGAACTGGCTTCGGTCAACAAGAATAAGCAGGGCGGTATTTATAGCTGGATAGCTGGAAGTCTTGGCCATCGCTGGGCCTTTTTTGGGACCTGGTCATATTTTATTTCCAATCTGTTTTATCTTCAATTCGTTTTCGCTCGCATTCCCGTAATGACCTCGTGGGCTCTGTTTGGAGAAAACCGGTTTACAGATGCGAACGTGAGCCTGCTACCCTATTTTTCCATTTTGTTGTGTCTGGTTCTAACCTGGATCGCCAGCAAGGGAGTAAAGACATTTTCAAAATTGAGTAATCTGGGAGGCAAGCTGACTTTTGCAGTGACAGGTGGATTTATTCTTTTTGCCTTTATAGCCTATCTAAAGGGAACACCCTCTGCTACAGAGTTTTCCATGGAAACCATGACGCCGGACTTTTCCACCAGCTATTTTGCCACATTCTCATGGCTCTTATTGGCTGTTGCCGGGGCAGAAGTTGCCGGAACATATATTGATAAGGTTGATAACCCCCTGCGGAATTTCCCCCGTGGTGTTATCATGGCAACCATGTTGGTGGGTGCAGCCTATATATTGGGTTCTTTTGCTGTGGGCCTGGTTGCCTCACCGGAAGTTTTAGCTGAAGCAGGCTTAAAAGACGCTATCTTTGTGGTCCATAAGCTGTTGGCAGAAAGTTTGGGTGTGAATGGAGACTTCGTTGTGAGATTGTTCTCATTCATTCTGGTTATCACTTCAACGGCGGCTTATGTGGTTTGGATAGAATCACCCCTGCGGGCCATGTTTTCAGAAGTGCCTGAAGGAACCTTCCCGGAGATACTGACTCGAAAGGATACAGACGGCGGCTTGACCCATGCCCTTTGGATCCAGGCCGGCGTGGTGATCATTCTCATCGCCATTCCCTTGATCGGGCTTGAATCCATCGATTCCTTCTTTCGATTAATAACTGATCTGACGGCGTTGAGCCTGGTAATTCCCTACATGATATTAGCTGCAGCCTACCTCGTTTTTAGAATGAGTAATGATGCCGGACCTTTTACGATGATGCGATCCAAAAAATTGGCTCAAGCGGTGGCACTGGGAACACTGATTATCAGTATTGCTGCATTTTTTGGTGCTGGAATTGATTATTATATAGACGCTGAAACAGGTTGGGGAGCAGCGAAGTCTATTTTGATGACATATGGTGGCCCCATCTTTCTCATAGCCCTGGGATATGGCCTCACCCATTTCCGCAAAAAAGTCACTGCTTGATACTGGGTCGGCCGGGAAAAGATCAATAAGGAGTTTGCATGAAAAACTTGGTATTTGGAACGGGTCCCCTGGCATGGTGGGTCATGCAGACCCTCTTGAAGAAGGGTGAAAAAGTTGCTCTGGCCAGCCGCAGCGGAAAAATTAATAAAACCCTACCCAAAAAAGTCGAAATACATGCCTGTGATGCAACCAAACCAGAAGAAGTGACCACTGTTTGTAAAGACATGGATGTTGTCTATTTCTGTGCCATGCCGCCCTATACCCAATGGCCAGATCTCTTTCCTCCCCTAGCTGTTGGCTTTTTAAAAGGGGTTGCCAAGACCAAAGCAAAAATTGTTTTTGGAGACAATCTCTATTTATATGGATCAACCCAGGGGACCCCGATTACGGAAACCGTATCTCATGATGCAACGGGGCACAAGGGGCGTACCAGAGAATTCGTGGCAAGACAATTTATGGCAGCTCATGAACGGGAAGATAATCTGGTTACGATTGGTCGAACCTCAGATTTTTATGGTCCCGAGACCATAAATGCTGTTTTTGGAGAGATGTTTTTTAAACCCGCACTGGCAGGCAAAACTGTGAATTTGCTGGGAGATATTGACCTCCCACACACCTTTAGTTATATCAAAGATTTTGCCAATGGACTGGTTACTCTGGGCAGTAACGACGCAGCCTTTGGGGAGGTCTGGCACACACCCAGCGCACCAACCATCTCCTCAAGAGAGATGCTCAAACTGATTGAGTCAGAACTTGATACTGCCATCAAAGTGAGGGTCGCAGGTAGAAGTATGATTTCGTTTCTGGGATGGTTCAATCCCATGATAAAAGAAACCAGGGAGATGATGTATACCTGGGAAGAAGCATATGTGGTTAATCATTCCAAGTTTGAAGCAGCCTTCGGCGCAGAACCAACAAGCCATGAAGTAGCCATCAAAGAAACCATTGCCTGGTTCAAAGAATATCTGACACCCAAAAAATGAAAAAACTGAGTGACGATCAAATCCTTCGCTTCCTGCTGTATGCTGGAGCAGTCTATTTTTTATTGGTCGCTCTCCTGCATTCACTGGGAATAAAAATTCCTGGCTTCTATGTCTATTATAATGTGCCGTCTCACGCCTATCAGGATCGGATCATTTCCTTTCTGGCCCTGGGATGGTCAGGCTTCTTCTTGTTGGCAGCCAGGAAAATGGAACGGGACCTGATTCGATTTATTCTCATTCTTGGTCTGGTTGCCCTCATCGCGCTTTGGGTCAATACGTTGATAAGTAATTTTCAACAACTGGATGAGACGATCATTCGTTCAGATTTTTACTGGATATTGATAGTGCTTTTTTTCTATTGGTTGGGATTGGTGTTCCACGCGCGTCATTATTTTTATAAAACGAGTTAATGGCTATAGTTTGCCATGAAAATCAGACGTAGCGCCCGCACCATCATGAGCACTCTTCTGGTGCTTGTGGTATTCAGTCTGGTTACAGTGTGGCACAATAAGGCTTCACACGACCTATCAGACCGTGAGGCTCAGGACCTGATCCAAAGACTTGAGCATAACAATCCTGCCGTCGTCTCCTTTTTTGAGAGAATGAATGGCAGCAATGACATCATTGGTTTTTATGTGCTTGGGATGAACTCTGATGCCCTTTTACCGGTGAATATTTTTAGGGCTTGTTATCGTGATCCTCTAGCTGCCAGAACGATGGCATCCAGGTTGATGAGTGCTTCGCACGATCGGCCCATCTTGACCCGCTATCGCAGTCTGAATGATTTTTTAGTGATTCTGAGACAGAACGAGCATGAACACCCCGGTTACCTGAATTCAATTGAAATAAATTCCCATCAATTTATTCCAGAAACAGCTCTGGGGATTTCAATGAGATTAGTGATCTCGATCCTTTTGGGGATCATTGGGATCGCAGTCGTTAAAAAACGTAGTTGACTGAGGACCCTCCCCTCGTGGAAGCGTAACTCCGCCCACAATTTGTTATAAAAACGCAAGGAAAGTTCGGAGCAAAAGGTAGCGAAAAGGGCTTAAAAAATGTATGTTGAATGCTCAAATGAGTAGCATGCAAAATCACGCAATATTAACGATAAATGAAGGTGTTCACATGAAACGTAATCAGATTTTTATTCTGTTGATTCTCCTTGCATCCATGGTCTTTTGGTCCTGTGGTGGAGGCGACAAACAAAACGCAGAATCTGCGAATGTCGAGGGAAATGCCCTGGTCAAAGATATGGCCACTCCAGCTGAAGAGGGGGGTTATGGATTTGGAAAGATAGCAGAAGACTTAGGCTACTCTACTTATGAAATGAAACCTGAAGAACAAATATTCTTTGGTGATCCCCGTGCAAAAAAAGGTGGTCTTTTCCGGCATATTACCACGCGATTTCCGGCGACCATGCGCACGGAGGGTCAAAATGCAAATTATGTTGAGAACAGCACAATTGCCACCCTGTGTTATGAAGGTTTGATCTCTACACATCCTGTGACACTTGAGTTTATTCCAGCCCTGGCTTCACACTGGAAAATATCAGATGATAAATTGAAATTCTGGTTCCGGATTAACCCGGATGCGCGATGGTCAGATGGTCGGGAAGTTGTGGCGGCGGACGTGGTCGCTACCTGGGATCTGCATATGGATGAGACCATTCTATCACCATCAGACCAGTTGGTGTTTGGAAAGTTTGAACGCCCTGTCGTAGAGGGAAAATATATTGTTTCTGTCGTGGCTAAAGAGTTGAGTTGGAGAAATTTTCTATACTTTGGTGGTATGTCCATCCTGCCCTCTTATTACTTGAATCAGATCGATGGGACTGATTATCTCAAGGAATACCAGTTTAAGATGTTACCAGGTACCGGACCTTATGAGATCCATGAGGAGGATATCATCAACCAGGAGTCATTTACCCTTACCCGTAGACCCGATTATTGGGGAAAAGATGATCCCATGGCCAAATACACCGCAAATTTTGACAAAATCAAATTCATTGTCGTAAAAGACAACCTTTCCCTCATATTTGAAAAATTTAAAAAGGGTGAAGGCGATTTCTATACTGTTTCTGCAGCCCGGGAATGGGTAGAAGAGACAGATTTTGAGTCGGTACAGAAGGGCTGGGTTCAGAAGCACAAGATCTATTCGGAAAAACCAGCTGGAACTTCTGGGTATGCCTTCAATATGCGTAAGTGGCCTTTTAATGATAAACGGGTTCGCATGGCGTTTACCTATCTCTATAACAGAGAGAAAATGAACGAGGAAATGTATTACAGCGAATATTCCATGATGAATTCTCTTTATTCCGGTTCTGTTTATGAAAACCCCAATAATGAAAAGGTGGTTTACTCCCCGGAAAAAGCAGTAAAATTGCTAAAGGAAGCAGGCTATACCAAACGCAACGAAGAGGGCTGGCTGGTCAATGAAGATGGTCGGGTCCTGCGATTTGAGCTGGCGATCCAGAAGGGTCTGGATTACATGGTCACCCCAGTCCAACAGATGATGAAAGAATATGGTATCGACATGCAGATCAAGTATATCGATGGCAATGCCAACTGGAAAAATCTGATGGAACGTAATTTTACGCTCTACATGCAAGCTTGGAACGGTTTGGTGTTCCCAAATCCCGAGACTTCACTGAAATCCTCACTGGCTGACGAGAACAACACCAACAATATAAGTGGTTTCAAAAATGATCGTGTTGATGAGTTGCTGGTTGAATATGATGTCACGTTTGACCAGGCCCGTCGTGTAGAAATTATCCGGGAGATCGATGGTATCTATTCAGATGTTCATCCTGCAGCCTGGGGAATTGCCAGAAACTATCAACGTGTGCTGTTCTGGGACAAATTTGGTTATCCAGAATACATGGTGGGTCGTTACACCGGTGATTATAGAACGGTGTTCACACACTGGTGGTTTGAACCTGAAAAAGAAAAAGCGCTTAAGGAAGCCATGGCTAACGGAACAGAACTACCCAAGGGTGAGATCGATGTCATGTTCTGGCCAGAATATTTGAAGGCAATGAATAAGTAAAAAGTAAACAGGGTTCAGTCGGCAATGCAAACAGTGTCAGGAGGCGAGGTGGAAGCCGGGCTTCAACATCAGTTGGCGCAAACTATAGAGCCGCAAGTTTGGCCCAGTCAAAACCGGCGTTTAGAGCCAAACTGAGTATTGTGTTGGAAGAGGCTGATGAATGTGCTTATTGGCTTGATCTCATCATTGCAGCATCATTGCTTGACCGTGAAAAAGTCATTGATATTTATCAGGAAGCCCAAGAGCACACAAAAATATTTGCTGCCGCACGCAAAAAAACAGAACAAAGGTAAAAGCATATGTCCCACACAACCTATTCCTTATTCCTGCTTACTTCTTAATTAATTATGACCACGTATTTTATTCGTCGTATTCTGCTCATGATCCCCACTTTTCTGGGGTCAACCATCTTGATATTTGTCATTCTTCAGATGGCGCCAGGGGGGCCACTTGAAAGAACCATCCAGCAATTGCAGGCTGGAGCAATGCAGCAGGGTGAAGCAACTGGAAGTGTTGGCGACATCATGAGCGGTGGCAGCTCTGTCTTGCCAGAATCCGCCCTCAGGGAGTTGAGGCGATTTTATGGCTTTGACAAACCCGTCTACCAAAGATATCTGATCTGGCTAGGTGTCTGGCCCAGGGAGATAAAACATCGTGAAGTTGATTTTGAAGGCGGAAAGACCGAAGTCAATAAAAATGTGGGTCGCGGTACTTATATGACCATGCGTCTGGAAGGGGATCAGGTCGGGGTTTATGATCAAGATGGCAAGCAAAGTAATATCTGGAAGGCTGCCATTGATCAAGAAGCCTCGAAAGAGGGTAAAATTGTAGCCACGATCTTTCAGACCGAGTTCTCAGGTATTCTGACAGGCAATCTGGGAACCTCCTATACCTATGATCAACCCGTCACTGAAGTAATGGCTCCCCGTTTTAAGATTTCCATGTTTTTTGGGCTCACGGGTTTATTCCTTTCCTATATCGTCTGTATTCCACTGGGAATCCGCAAAGCGCTGAACCATGGTTCTGCATTTGATTTTTTGTCCAGCGTGGTTGTCTTTGCAGCCTATTCTATCCCGGGCTATGCTCTTGGTGCAGTCTTGCTTGTGCTTCTGGGAGGCGGTTCCTATTGGGATATTTTCCCCCTGGGAGGCTTTCGGTCCCCCACGGAAGTCTGGGAAGCCATGACAGTTTGGGAGCAGGTCAAGGATCAACTCTGGCATGCAGTTCTGCCCATCATTTCATGGTCAATTGGCAGCTTTGCCGGTTTGACCATTCTGATGAAAAACAGCTTACTGGAAAACATTTCACAGGATTATATCAGAACGGCTTTTGCCAAGGGCTTGCAGGAGAAAAGAGTCATCTGGGTCCACGCCATTAGAAATTCTGTGATCCCGATTGCCTCGGGAATCGGAAGTGTCATCGGTGTGGTCATTGCAGGTTCCTATCTCATCGAAAAAGTATTCAATATTGATGGCTTTGGAAAAATGGGTTTCCAGGCCATCCTTGATCGCGATTATCCGATCACACTTGGTTTTCTGGTCATTGTGGTGGTGATCCGCCTGGTATCGAACATTTTGTCGGATATCGCTCTGGCAACCGTTGATCCAAGAATAAGATTCAAATAGAGATGGAAAGCACTAAAATGGCTGAAAAGCAAGAAATATCCCTTTCCATTCTCAAAAAACGCTGGCTGAAATTCAAAACCCTGAAGCGAGGATACTACTCTTTTATCCTGCTGCTTTTACTGTATATCCTCTCATGGTTTCTACCCCTTCTCATCAATAACCGAGCCCTTGTGCTCAGCTATGAGGGAGAGTTGTATTTCCCGGTCATCTCAGGTTATTATGCCGGTTCAGATTTTGGTCAGGAGGTCCCTGGAGAGGCCATCTATCGCGAACTACAGGCCACCTGGGAAGCAGAGAACAGTGAGAACTGGGTGATCATGCCCCTCTATCCCTACAGCCCATATGAAGATATTACCGTTGTGGGAAATAAGATGTATGATCCACCATCAGAGACACACTGGCTGGGAACCGACAATACGGGCAGGGATGTATTTGCCCGGCTTTGTTATGGTTTTAATATCTCTATTTCGTTTGCGCTGGTTCTGACCATTCTCAACTATATCATCGGTGTGATCATTGGTGGGAGTATGGGATATTTTGGCGGGAAGTTTGATCTCTTTTTTCAGCGTATCATTGAGATCTGGTCCAGTCTGCCCATGCTGTTTGTTATCATCATCATCAGCTCTATCATTCGTCCCTCATTCTTCTTGCTGATATTTATCTATACTATCGTCAACTGGATTGGCATGACCTATCTCATGCGGGCAGAGTTTTATCGTGAAAAATCCAAGGATTATGTCGCGGCGGCACTATCCATGGGACAGACGAATTTCAAGGTGATGTTCAAACATATCCTTCCCAATGCCATGGTGCCAATCATTACCTTTTTCCCTTTTGCCGTTGTGGGTGGAATATCAGCTCTGGTGAGCCTTGATTATCTTGGCTTTGGAATGCCGCCACCAACACCCAGTTGGGGACAAATGCTGGATGTCGGTTTGCAAAATATTTCCAAGGCATGGATGGTCTTTGCCCCCATATCGGCATTGTTTTCAACGCTGATCATGGTTGTTTTTATCGGTGAGGCTGTGCGTGAAGCCTTTGACCCAAAAGTATATTCGAGGTTGCGATGAGTCGGGAAAAACTCGTAGAGGTCAAGGGACTTAAGACCCGGTTCAATGTTGGCGGCGAATGGGCCAAGGCTGTTGATGGGATCAGTTTTGATATCTACAAAGGTGAAACACTTGGTATCGTGGGAGAATCTGGTTCCGGTAAATCCGTCTCCGTCCTCTCGCTCATTCAACTCATTCCGAATCCACCGGGTGAGGTTTCAGATGGTGAGATCATTTTCAAGGGACAGAAGATATTTAATGCCGAAGATCTGGCCAAGGTAAGGGAAGCCCCCCAGTACAGATATTTTCAAAAAATTCCTGAAAAAAGACGAAATCTGGCAGCTGGTATATTCTTTTTTACCTGGATGCTCATCCATATTCTGCTACCCATAAGTGGACTGGCCTGGGGCATATTATCGCTGATCATTGATCTATCGGTCATGGTTCATCTCTTTTACAATTCACCCCTGAATATGGCCATGGCGGAGTTCAGGCAAAAAATTTATAGCCGAATGTGGGATATCAGAGGTTCTGAGATCGCCATGATATTTCAGGAGCCCATGACCTCACTGAATCCAGTATTCAATATTGGAATGCAGATGATGGAAGCAATCCAGCCCACACCCATAAAAGATTCCATAAAGTCCTGGTTCGTCAGTCGAGCGAAAAGCTTAAAAAATTATTCTCTCAAAAACAGAGCTCAAACCTCGGGTGTCTTTGCCCTGGTCGTACTGTTCTTTTCACAGCTGGCATCAGGCTGGAGCTTTGCACCGCTCTCCATGCTAAGCAGTTTTTTAATCGGTGCTGTCATACCTACGGGTATTGCTTACGCGATTGTCGGGATTGACAGGCTGATCAGCGATGAATTCAAGGTACGCTATCAGGAGCTGTTTGATGGCGCTGTAAGATTGCTGGATACCGTCGGTATACCCGATGCAGAGCGACGTATGGGTGACTATCCTCATCAGTTTTCAGGGGGTATGCGTCAACGGGTCATGATCGCTATGGCGCTGGCAAAAAACCCATCGCTGCTTATCGCAGATGAACCCACAACCGCTCTGGATGTCACCATTCAAGCCCAGATCCTGGATCTGATGCTGGATCTTAAGAAGCACAATACGGACGCAGCCGTGGTGCTTATCACCCATGATCTGGCGGTCGTGGCGGAGACCTGCGAGCGGGTCATTGTTATGTATGGTGGGATCATTCAAGAGATTGCCGAAGTAAACGACCTTTTTAGTAAACCCCTGCACCCCTATACCCTCGGCTTGCTGGGCTCCATACCCAGACCGGACAAGCATTCCAAGCGGGAGCGTCTTGAGACCATTCCCGGGATGGTTCCAAATATTCTTGATCTACCGGTAGGGTGTAAATTTTGTACACGTTGTAGCGTTAAATTGGACAAGTGCGAGACTGAAGAACCGCCACTACAGGAAATACATCCCGGTCATTTTGTGCGCTGTTTTGTGACCCAGGAAGAGCAGGTGTCAGGATGAGCAAAAATACACTGGTAGAGGTCAAAGACCTCTCTGTTCATTTCCCCGTACACGGAGGGGTGTTTTCCAAACGAGTCGCTACCGTTAAAGCTGTTGATGGCATTAATTTTTCGATAGACAAGAAGCAGATCGTTGGTATGGTCGGTGAATCAGGCTGTGGGAAGACCACGGTGGGAAGAGCCATGATCAATATCCTCAGACATGTTGCTCCAGATGTTGAAGTGGGTGGCAGCATTAAGTATCACTTCGATGATGAAGTTGTTGATTTTGTAGCTCTCAGTCCCAGAGACATGCGAAAATATCGATCCAGAGTACAAATGATCTTCCAGGATCCATATGCCTCTTTAAATCCCCGTATGACTGTGGCCCAAATTATTAGTGAACCCCTTCAGTTACACACGAATATGACCAGGCAGGAACAAACAGATCGTGTTGGATGGTTATTAGACAAGGTTGGATTACAACCGCAACAAGCAAAACGATATCCCCACGAATTTTCCGGGGGTCAGCGTCAGAGGGTTGGTATTGCCAGAGCGCTGGCAACAAACCCGGATCTGATTATCTGCGATGAACCGGTTTCAGCACTTGATGTTTCCATTCAAGCTCAGGTTATCAATTTGATGATGGATCTACAGGATGAGTTTGATGTTTCCTATCTCTTTATTGCACATGACCTCTCGGTTGTGGAACACATCTCTGATAAAATCGCCGTGATGTATCTGGGGGATATGGCAGAATATGGCAATGCTCAGGATGTATACCACAACCCGAAACATCCCTATAGCAAAGCCCTGCTTTCAGCAGTTCCCCTGCCAGATCCCAGTCGAAAAAACCGCAAAAGAATTGTGCTTCAGGGCGATGTACCCACACCCCTGAACAAACCCAGTGGTTGTGCCTTCAGGACCCGTTGTCCTATCGCGGAAGCTTCCTGTGCAGAAACAAAACCTGAATTCAAGGAACAGGCCAAAGATCATTTTGTAGCCTGTCCAATTGTGGAGAATACGTCTCCGGGTAAATGACATCCCAGTTTCGTTCCACAGCGTCGCTAACCAGTCCGCCGAAGTTAAAAATGTAGGCAGATAACCGAGGTGGAGCCAAATCTCCGCCGTCATCCTCAGGTGTCACACTGAGCCTGTCGAAGTGCTCTCGAAGTGTATTGGCGAGAAGGGCTAGGACGGGCCTAAGCCGCGACGTAGTGGCTACGGCACAGGCGGGTCATGGAGCGGGGACCACCGGTTGACCCGTGGGAAGCTCCATTTCGCTCACTTTTGGAAGCCCTGGAGAGCAATTGACAAACATGCCAATGATTTTCAATTTTTTTGGCAGATCTCTCATCTTTGGGGTGAGTTCCCAAAATCTGATGTCGCCTGTAGATGCACCCTATTATTTCAACCAGCGCAGGTGGATTATGAAGATGGGTTACAATATCTAAGCTTTGTTGCTGTTGTGTCTTTTCCTTGGCGAATGTGCTTTCCTGACAGCGGTGACAAAATCATCTACCGGGATAGCGGCAATGCTTTTACCAATCAGATCCAGGGGCAGGTCTTCCAGCTTGCGGAATCGGACACAGGATTTACCGACATCAAAGCGCTTACCGCTTTCCTTATAGGCCTGTTCAAAAGATTTGCGTTTTCCTCAAAGGTGTAGATCCCGGAAAGATAGACAGCCATATGGTTCTTTTGTGATGCGAGAGCAGCGTACATCAAGGGTTGTTTGTTGTAGGTGTCCGGGTAGGTAGTTAGGGGAACCTGATAGCAGATCATGCCCCAGTTCATGGATTCCTCATAACCCTCAGGTAAATTTTGAAGGATAACCTCTCTCACTGTAGCAATTTGTTCTGCTCTTTCGGGGGGAAGCGTGCTCAAATACTCATCTATTGTCGTTGCGTTTGATTTCATGTTGTTGGTCCTTTTTGGCTGTCTGGAAGACACGATGTCCCTCTACTCGGTAGATTTGTTTCGAGTTTGATGAGATGAAGTCCTTCCAATCTTTGGAATCACGCCTAAATTTGTCCCCGATAAGGCTGAGAGAAACAATTTTTTTCCTTCAACTATGGTCTGCTTGCAATAATGAAAGGTTGATATACCCACGACATGAAGAAAAGAATTTATATCATAGTCCTTACCCTGGTCTGGGTATTCCTCACGGGTCGACTGGTCTATATGACTTATTTCTTCGGAGGGGGATCTAACAAATATCTGTCACTGGCTTCTGGTCTCCGAGACCTCCCCAGTGAATCCGAATGGATGAACGTTTATCTTGACGGTAAAAAAATGGGCTACACGGTCTATTCAATTGAAAATCAGGGTGCCAATGGATATACCATCAAAAGCTCAAGTAATCTGAACCTGGTATTTGGCGGTCTGGAGTCAGAAATTCATCTGGAAAACACGGCTATCATGGACACAATCTTCCGCCTGGAAGCATTTAATTTCTGGATGCTGTCAGACCAATACACTACCCATGTTAGAGGCAAAAAGCACGGAACCACCATGGCTTTGGAATTCATTCAGGGAGAGGATACCAGCCATACCGAGATGACTGTTCCGCAGGATCTGTATACATATACAGCCATTCAACCCATGGTTGCCAGCAAGGGTATACTGGAAGGACAAACCATACGCGTACCTGCATATGACGCCATGTCCAATGAGATGTCAGATGTGATGATCACCCATGAAGGCAAGGAGATCGTCAGTGTTGGCGGGGAAAAATTTATGCTCAACAAATTGCGTATTGAGTTCAAAAGTATCCCCTCCATCATGTGGCTGGATGACAATGGCATCACCTACAAAGAAGAAACCATCATGGGCATGATGATGGAACGGACCACACCGGAATTAGCTCTGGCCAAATCAGAAGCCGGGAATGTGGACCTCCTGAATGGATTTGCAGTCCTGCCCAGCTATCCAATTACAAACTCAAAAAACCTTAAGGAGTTACGGATAGGATTGTCAGGGGTTTCAAGTGAGGTTTTGGCAGGGCTGACCTCTGAAAGGCAGAAAATCGAGAGCAGGGACCCTCTCATTATGGTATTAAGCAAGCAAGCGACCCCACTGACCCAAAGTGAATTAGAGCCGGCTTTGAAATCGTCCGATATGGTACAAAGTGACCATGTGCAAATTCGCGATAAAGCCAGGCAGATCCTGGGTGATGAGATCCAGGCCAAAGCCATCAGCAAAACCCTGACAACCTGGGTCTACGATTATCTCGAGAAAAAACCAGTCGCCAGTATCTCGGGGGCTGTGGACATTCTTAATACGGGCGTGGGTGATTGTACCGAACATACAACCCTGTATACAGCATTGAGCCGTGCAGCTGGCGTTCCCACGAAAATTCATATCGGTCTGGTTTATCTCCAGGGACGTTTTTTGTTTCATGCCTGGCCCGTGGTGGCCATTAATGGTGAGTGGGTTGATGTTGATCCGAGTTTAAATCAATTTCCTGCCGACCCCACCCACATTGCTCTGGTTGAAGGCGACTTTGAAAACCTGACCAATCTCATACCCGTTCTTGGCAATGTGGAAATCGATGTTCTTGAACAACGATATTAATGCACATATTCCAGATTAGTCTTTCATCACGAGCAGTCAATTAATGTTTATAATCGATGAACCCTATGTTTCTGATTTCCTGAAACAGACCCTTCAAAAACACAAGATTCCGGTTATTAAAACAGCATACGCTGAATCAGTATTGCAGAAATACAGCATCAACTTTGTATCAGAGGGGCAAGCCATTCAAGCCTATGAACACAACCCTGAGCTTCAGTTTTTTACCAATTCTGAAAATGCATTGGATTGGATTTTTAAGAACTTCCCCTCCAGCTCCCTGGCCACAAAGATCAGAAATGTGAAGGATAAAGTCTGTTTCAGAGACCATATCGCAGAAATGCATCCACAGTATTATTATCAGGGATGTCCATATTCTGAGCTGGAAACCATCAATCCTGCAGATCTGCCTTATCCCATTATTTTAAAACCGTCGGTGGGTTTCTTTAGTCTGGGTGTCCAAAGAATAGATAGCCCGGATCAATGGGCTGCAGCCCTGGCTGACATGGATGACATGACTCGCGGATTCGCGGGAATTTACCCTTCTGGTGTTTTAAATAATTCGGTGTTTGTGATCGAGGCGATTATCCCCGGTGATGAATTTGCAGTGGACTGCTATTTTGACGAAGCGGGTGAAGTCGTCATTTTAAATATGATGAAACATATGTTTGCCTCCGGAGATGATGTTAATGACCGTGTTTATATCACCTCCTCCAAAATTGTCCAGCAGTATTTGAGCCCCATTGAGAACTATTTGAATAGCCTGGGGTCTGTTTTCAAGCTAACAAATTTCCAGGCGCATATTGAGATCAGAATTCATGACGATGAAATAGCTGCGATTGAGATCAATCCACTACGTTTTGGGGGGTGGTGTTCAACTGCTGATCTGGCACAATATGCCTGGGGATTGAATTTATATGATGTGCTGGTGAATAAAGTCAAGCCTGATTGGGGTCAATTGATCAAGAGGGATCGATCGCGTACATATGCCCTGATTGTTTTGAATAACAGCACAGGAACACCGGGCAATCTGATACAACGATTTGATTATGAAGGCTTACTGGAAAATTTTTCAAAGCCGCTTGAGTTGAGAAAGACAGACTTTCATAAATTTCCCTTGTTCGGCTTTCTTATGTGTAGCGTTGCTGATGGGGAGATGGGCGAGTTGGAGTTTATCCTGCACTCAGACCTCAAAGCGTTTATCTCAGAGAATCATTTGGGATAGTAGTTTTTTAGACGATCCTGTTGAGCCTCAATTTCTTCACTTAGATCAATCCCTGTCAACGCTTGTTTCTTTATAAGTAGCGCAAGGATATTTTCTTCTGCCAGCCTGGCCTGTGGATGAACAATTTGTAATTCTAAACTCAACTTAAAGAGGTGTAACGAAGATTCAAGAAGCGCCAATTGAGCTTCAGTATTCTGCGTTGATTTCAATGTAGCGAGAGTTGCCTGCCCCTCTGAGAAGGCATCATACCATTTCTCGTGGGAATACCAGTTATAGCCACTCCAAGTCATGAATGTAAAGGGGCGGGGATGCATGGCATTGCCTTTTAAGTTCCTGGCGAAGACCTGAAAGCTGACGCTCTTTTCCAGAGAGCTATCTGGAATTGCTGTTAAAATGCCTGAATTCGAGTCCCAATGAGACTTGATCCTGACACCATCCTGCCACACCTGAAAACTTCTTTCTTCGAAAAATGTATTTCCAAATCCATCATCAAGCTCGAATTCCAGGGGTTTGTTTAAATCAAGATATAGTAGAGAATCTGCCACGACGGGTGTTGCAAAGGGAGCGCCTCTATCAAAGTATTCAAGAATAGCTCTGAAATAGATATCAGCCTCCAGTTTATTGTATTCCTTAGATTTAAGCCGACCCTCTCCGGCTGGCTGGGTGAAAAAACCACCCTCTCCAATAACGCCAGGCATTTCCTCATAGGTATTTCTTAAAACGGATGTACCGGAACTGTAAATGAGATGGTCACTATAGACCGCACCTGCATTCTGCTGTTTAAAGGTCATTTCAGCACGCATGCTGTCCAGGAGGATTGTTGCAAAATCAACAGACGCTGGATTTAGTGTTGCTGAGCCATAAAAGTATACGACAGGTAAATCCATATTGGGATCATTCTCGGAACCATTATGATGAATTGAAACAAAGAGATCGCTGTGATGCAATTTGGCCAGGGACGCTCGCCCCCCCAGACTAATATCCTGATCCTTGGTGCGAGTCATCAGCACGTTGGCTCCGGCTGCTTTCAATTTTCTAGCAAGCAGCTTTGCCACCCGGAGATTGATCCACTCCTCGCGCTCGCCTGTTGGACCAATTCGATAAGAATCATAAGCCGCCGTATTGCCATGACCAGCATCAATCGTGATGTTGACACCCTGTAGGGGCGGGTCAATTAAGCGCATGGATTCTGGTCCGCTACAGGCGTACAAAAAAAAAGATAGTAGTATGGGTAAAACAAATAATTGACGCATGGTTCCCTCAATATCGCTGAATAACAGAAGGTTTTGTCCCGTGCATACAATATGGACATAACACCCCCCGCCATAAAAACAACCCAAT
>CAZVSF010000010.1:0-27052 GCA_964630195.1 uncultured Lentisphaeria bacterium | reverse complement strand
GGGGGAATCGCCTGGAGATAACCAGGATTGGATGATTTCGTCTGCCTTTTTTAAAGTTTCTGGAATAAGACCCTTGACTTGAGAGCTCAGACCCAATCCCATGTCCAGATTTTTGGGAGGAAGGCCAATGAGTGCAATTTTTTTCGGCATTTTCTCATGCAGCTTGGCCAGCGACAATAATTCACTTAAACCAATCTGGTGGGATGATAATTTTCGATGAATGAAAGCAGGCAGATCGGAATTATGGTATACATATACCCCGGGTTCGTAATCGACAGGGATAATGGCATCCAGTACCAACAAACAATCTGGAGATTCAAAATAATCCAGCAAATAGATCCCTTGAGTCCCCCCATCAATAAAATTGACGCAATCTGGATAAGAATTATAGGTCTTCAACTGAGTTACGATTTCGATCCCAAAACCTTCATCGCCAAAGATGATATTTCCTAAACCAAGAACGTTTATAATCATGCCGATTATCCTTAGCTCTGCTTTTCACTAACTGTTGCTTTAGTGGTGATAAAATCTGAGGCAATTATTGGTTTATAATTGCCTCAGTTTGTAGAATACAGCGTTGATCTATTCTTCCAATTCCACCTTATAACCGGTAATCATTGAAGAGGTAACACTGGTTCGATCAACTACATCATGTCTAACTACAGCATAGAGATGTGGTATAAAAAATATGGGCATCAACCAGGCAGCCAGATGATGAATTGTATGTAAACTATAACTACTTCCTACCAGGGGAATGACCCAGCCAAACAGAGCGGCCAGAAGACCTTCAGGATTATTCTCACTGGCAAGGGCCAGACCTGTAATAATCATGATCATTGAACCGCAAAGCACAAAGAGAAAGTAGGTCATGGATGCAACTGGGTTATGCCCCATGTAGTGAGGTTCTTTGTCTGACAGGAATAAATAACTTGCCATTTGTTCCTTAAATGGTTTGCCCCACCATTTTATCCTCCAGGGTTGAAACCCAATAATTCTGGCATATCCACCAAATTTTGCATATCGGTCATTTCCTAAAAGCGCCCAATACATTCTGAACATAAAATTGGCAATAAAGAGGTAGGCGCTGCTTAGGTGAATGTAGCGTATCCATGCCATGCCATGGTACCAAGTCGCCTCCCCTCCTTGTGGAGCAACAAAGAGTGGTGAAGCGATGTACAGGCCCGTGGAAAAAAGAAACACCACCAGGATGGCATTTACCCAATGATAAATCCGTACTGGCAAGCGCCAGACATATCGTTCTTTGACACTGTTCTCCATATTAGCCTCCCATCAGACAATTTTTACAGTTGTTATTTCATTGCCATTCATGTCCATGATGTGCGATGCGCAGGCTAGACATGGATCAAAGGAGTGGATGGTTCTGAGAACTTCCAGGGGTTGCTCGGGGTCTGCCATGGGGGTATTGGCCAGGGCTGCCTCATAGGCGCCAGGTTGACCTTTCCCATCTCTGGGTGAGGCGTTCCAGGTTGATGGAACCACAATCTGGTAATCCTCTATCTTTTTGTCTTTGATATGAATCCAGTGAGCCAGACCTCCTCTGGGTGCTTCTGTATATCCAAATCCCTTGCATTCTTTAGGCCAACGTTCTGGATCCCAAAGTTCATTGTTAAAGACCTGATAATCACCAGCTTTGATATTGTCCACAAGTTGATTATAGAACTTTGACATAAAACCAGCTGTCTGCTTACACTCAATACCCCGGGCAGCAGTACGTCCCAAAGTAGAGAATAGAGCTTCTGGACCCACCTTCAATGCTCCCAGAACAGCATTTACAGTGTCAACTATCATGGGCTCTTGTTTGGCATATTGAAGCAGCACACGAGACAACGGTCCAACCTCCATGGGATTGCCCTTCCACCGAGGAGCTTTGAGCCAGCTATATTTGTGGTCAGTATCCAGATATTCATAGGGTAAATCTGGACCTACGTATTTAGGGTTGGTTTCACCTTCCCAGGGATGTAATGCTGCTTGATCACCTTTTGAGTAGGTGTACCAGCTACGGGCAATCTCTTCTTTCACCTGTCCCATATCAGCCAGATCGATTTCGTGAATAGTCGCTAGATCTTTGGCCAGAATTGCTCCAGATGGCCATAGACCGCTCGCAGGATCAGAGGTTTGTGGAAAATCACCATAAGCCAGGTAATTTCCCAATCCTTCTCCGTGAAGCCAGCCTTTATAGTAGCCTGCAATGGCAATTAAATCAGGTATATATACTTGATCAATGAAGGTAGCCGTGTCGTCAATGATCTGTTTTACCATATTTAGTTGTTGAATATTGATGGCATTGTCACTGTTTGGATCAATGGCGCAGGCCATTCCACCAATTGTGTAATTGGGATGTGGATTTTTTCCTCCAAAAACCGCGTGGATTTTAACGATTTCTTTCTGAAAATCCAAAGCCTCCAGGTAATGTGCTACAGCGATTAAATTGACCTCGGCCGGTAATTTGTATGCAGAATGGCCCCAATAGGCGTTTGAGAATATTCCCAATTGTCCGCTTTCTACAAATTTGGTTAGACGTTTTTGCAAGTCCCTAAAATAGCCAGGTGATGACTTGGGCCAGGCTGATAGACTTTGTGCAATCCGCGACGTTTCATTTGGATCAGCACTAAGGGCGCTAACTACATCTACCCAATCGAGGGCATGGAGGTGGTAGAAATGTATTAAATGATCCTGCGTATGTTGGGTAGCGTCAATCAAATTACGAATAATTCGAGCATTAGGTGGTATCTGAGCTCCGATTGCATCCTCAACACAGCGAACTGAAGTTAAGGCATGTACCGTTGTGCAAACACCGCAAATCCTTTGCGTAAATGCCCAGGCATCGCGGGGATCACGATCCTTTAAAATCAGTTCCAAACCCCGCCACATGGTACCACTACTATAGGCATCCTTGATGACGTTATTTTCGTCAAGTTGAGCTTCTATTCGTAAATGACCCTCTATGCGAGTGATAGGATCGACGACAATTCTTCTACTCATAGCTTAATCCTCCTGCTTGGGATTTGACTTAGAATGATCTTTTGCCCGCTTCGCGGCCGTAGCTGCAGCGTGGACAGCCACACCCGCGGCAGCTGCTCCGACGGCATACATACCAACCTTGTTGGCACCGGTATCAGATGCTACAAATGGAACTTGTGCCAGCCTGGTGTAAAAGGGTCCGTTGTCCCAAAAACCGGGTTCTGAACATCCAATACAGGGATGTCCAGATTTGATGGGAAAGCTGGTTCCTTCATTCCACATGATGCTTGAACAAGAATTATAAGTGGTTGGTCCCTTGCACCCCATTTTGTATAGACACCAACCCTTCCGCGAACCTTCATCATCAAAGTTTTCCACAAACATTCCTGCATCGAAAAATGGGCGTCGATAACACTTGTCATGGATCCTTGTCCCGTAAAATGCCTTTGGTCGGTTTAATCTGTCAAGTTCCGGCAGCTTGCCAAAGGTCAGTACATGAGCAATGACACCTGTCATGACTTCTGCGATAGGGGGACAACCCGGGACATTAATAATGGGTTTGTTCTTGATAATTTTATGGACGGGTACAGCTCCTGTTGGGTTCGGTTTTGCATTTTGTACACAACCAAAAGAGGCACAGGAACCCCAGGAAATCACTGCCATTGCATCCTCAGCAGTTTCCTTCAGGATGTCGGTAAATGACTGACCATTGATCATACAATAAACGCCATTCTCCTTTAGGGGAGCGTTACCCTCAACGGCTAAAATATATTTCCCTTTATATTCCCGCATGATCCGCTTCCTGACTTCTTCCAGCTGATTTCCAGCAGCAGCACTGAGTGTATCATCATAGTCAAGAGAGATCATATTTAACACAATGTCTGCCGCGATGGGGTGAGAAGACCTGATAAAGGATTCAGAGCAGCAAGTGCATTCAAGACCATGGAGCCAAATCACGGGAATTCTGGGTTTATTCTCCATGGCATAAATAATTTTGGGGAGTAATGCAGGAGAAAGTCCCAGATACACAGACAAGAGACTACAATACTTTAGAAAATCTCGACGTTCAATCCCCCGAGCTTTAAAAACATCAGCAAACGATTCTGTTTTTTTCACATCAACCTCCTCTTTTATTTAGCTAAATATTTGAGCTCTCAACTTCAGGTTTGTTCAGGATACAATGACCCTGGATTTTTTTAATAATACAATCATACTCTAATGACTCGTGACAGCCCAGGCAGATGATATCCAGGTTCTGCTCTTTATTGACTAGTGTAGCTATATATTTATCTAATAAATGATTGAATTGAATTTGTTCTTCCAGGGATAAACCAAGGATTGCCGATAATTGTTGGTTCCGCAGGATATCATTATACTGCATTAAAAGCGTGGTGCCAGCTTTGAGAATTGAAATTGTGACAGATCTGCGATCCGATCTGGATTGTTTCCGGGAAACATAGGTAGCTTTTACTAAAACATCTATGCTCTGGCTAACTGCAGCCCTTGAAATTCCGATCTTTTGGGCAATTTCATGTGCAGGTAATGGACCGTGGGAGTATAGTATCTTTAAAATAGTTAATTGATTTTGGGATATGTTTATGGATGCAAACTCTTTCATTGCCCGGGGTCGCGACAATTCTGTGATCATCCGTGATATAAACAGAATGTTCTCAGCAATAAGATTGGTAATCGGCTTAATAGTTTATTTCCTGAATAGTTAATGTGATTAATAATAATTATTGGCATGTACAATTTCAAGTATTTTTTTACCAGCGTGAATTGAATTACACTTCAGATTTTCGAGGAATGGTGAATAATGCACATCAAGGGCTGGAGCTGTATCACAGGTGATGAGGAAAATATCTTGGCTCGATATTTGAACCCTTGATTAGTATGAAAATATTTAAAAGTATTTCAGTATTCCAGATATTATTATATCTCATTGCCCTGCACTCATTCTGTGTGGGAATTGCCCTCATTGTGCTTCCCTTTGGAGTGCTCTCATGGTTTGGATTCACTATTGATCCATATCGCTTCTTTTCTACACAGGGAGGAGTCTTTCACGTCGTTATGACTATAGGGTACTTACTGGCGGCAAGGAACCCTCTGGCAGAGAAGAGTCTGATAATTTTCATCATTCTTGCAAAGTGGATCGCCTTCTTTTTCCTAGGTTTCTATTTTCTGTTTTCAGAGATGGTTCCAGTTATTGCCATTTCAGCGGTCAGCGATGGTTTGATGGGACTGATGGTCATGATGTTTTTTCTTGAGGTGTTTGCTGAGGAGGAAGGGGTTGGATGACAAAATCCTCCCAATGAGGAATCCTGGCTACTTGGCGAATTAGATAAACAATCCACACCTGTTAGAAATAAAACTACCTGCACAAAACTATAATGCAGTGGCAAATCAATTGGTAATGGATGAAATCAAGGATGTCTATGAGAATGTCCCTTTGTGATTGGGACTAGGTGATATGGGGCAGCAATTCTCTCTGGCAGGCTTGGCAAAACATATCTGTTTTTTGATCCATCTCCTCTACATAGGTGGTGGACACCATACGTTGATATTATTTACACTATAGTTTGTAGACTGATGTCAATGAAGGTAAAAAAATTTATGTTTACTCCTAGGAATTCTCATTTTCTTAAGGGTTTAATTCCATCCATGTTTAGATTCTTGGATTAAATATTATTAGGAGAGCAAATCGTGCGACAGATCATCATTATTCTTGTCACAGCCACCATGTTGTTGGGGTGGGGGAAAACAGGACATCGGGTTATTGGAAAAATTGCTGAAGAGAATCTAACACCCGAAGCCAGAGAAAAGTTAACGCAATTATTTGGACATACTGATCTAGCACGATTGGCCAATTGGGCAGATGAGGTGAAATCTGATCCTGATTGGAAACATGCCTATGATTGGCACTATTGCACGATTCTGGAGGGACAAGAATATCAGGGTCCAGATGATGGTGGCAGGGCAGTTCAAAAAGTGACAGAATTTACCGATCTTCTAAAACGGGGTATCCTTGGCGAAAAAGACCAAAAAGATGTGTTGAGGTTCATTATTCATATTGTAGGGGATCTGCATCAGCCACTGCATGTGGGCAATGGCACGGACAGGGGTGGAAATGATGTGAAAGTGACCTGGTTTAATGAGGAAACAAATCTTCACCGGGTTTGGGATTCACAAATGATCGACCATATGCAATACAGTTACACAGAATACGCACAACAAATTCAACTCGGATTAACGCCTGAAAAGGTGATTGAACTCCTGGACCCAACGCTGCTAAGCTTTGTTTATTCATCCAGATCCGTTCATCCTCAAGTTTATGATATTGGAGATGGAAAATTATCCTGGACCTACATCTATAAGAACAAGGACCTCCTGGACGACCGTCTGTTACAAGGTGGCTACCACCTTGCGGCTATCCTGAACGATATTTTTCAGTAAATGCGTTTTCCCCGACGTATCGCCTCTCCGCTTTTTCTTAGCCTCATATTGTGTGGTCTGTTGAGTGGCGCTGACCAAAATTCACTAGATCTAGATCAAAAATTCCGGCTTGTTCTGGAAGGAAAAGCTGAGCAGGATTTCAGTATAGGTCTGGCGCTGGGCGCTGGCGCTGCCAAAGGATTCGCCCACGTTGGTGTACTTGATGCTCTGGAAAAGGCTGGATTACGAATTGATATGATCGCAGGCAGCAGTATGGGTGCGATCATAGGCGGAGGATATGCCTCGGGAATGAGTGTTGACTCCCTGGCCAATATAGCCCTCAACACAGATTGGCTGGTTGTACTGAACCTTCTGGACCCCGTCTTCCCCACAAGAGGTTTTATCGACGGTCAGAAAATACATTCCTTCCTCGATAATATGTATGGTCATCAAAATATAGAAGAACTAGCGATCCCTTTCTCGGCGACAACAGTTGACATCATGAAAGGGGAACTCTTTGTTCTCAATAAAGGAAATTTAGCCAACGCTGCTCGAGCCAGTTCATCCATCCCCATCATTTTCAACCCTCTTGCCACACAGGGAAAGGTGCTTGTTGATGGTGGAATGATAGATCCTGTCCCCGTGGATGTGGTTCGCTCTATGGGTGCGGCCTATATCATTGCAGTAAATGTCCTCGCCTTCCCCGACGACCGGGAGGACATCAACAGTTTCAGCTACATGAATGCAGATGAATTGAAGAATAGTCGCTCGACCTGGCGATTCCCAAAAGCAAATGAAGCCTGGTATGAAGCCGGAAAACCAAATATGGTCGAGATCGCCCATGAGACCGTCATTCTATCCATGGCTTTGATTGCAGCCAACCAGGTGGAATTGGCCAAACCCAATATGATAATAAATATCAGCACTGGCTTGTCAGCCTGGAATTTTCTTGAAGCAGAAATTGCCATTGAGAAAGGCTATCAAGAGACCATCTTGAACCTGGAGATGGCCAGGAAAAAGCGGTAGAGAAATGGACTCCCTGCTATATAATTCACAATTTCACACAAGGTTTTAGTTGACTCGGTCCATGGCCTGTCGAAATTAAATCCATGCGTCTAAACATGTCTTTCAAGTCCATAAACAAGACTGTCATCCTCTTCGTCATCATCAGCATGATGTGGTCCTGCAGTTTTTTTGGAAGTGGAAAAAAAGATCAATATATCCCTATTGAATTCGATCTTGAGAAAGAGGTCGGTCCCTTTATGGGATTAGGTGCAAATGTTCCTCTCAGTTTTTACAGCCGAAGAATGAAGGTTCTCCAAACTTTCAATGAATTGGGTGTAAAATATATTCGCGTCAAGCGTGAAGATGAGAACTGGAATGATATCCTGGCGCTCCGTGCCGCTGCCTCTCGCTTGAGAATTAAATGGATATATACACTGGATGCCATTCCACCCCAATTTCTGAATGAATACGGCAGCTTGGTTGATGTAAAAGGCTTTGCCGGGTGGTGGGCTGAAGAGGTCGATGAGCTTCTATATCAGGATGTTCCTGCAGATTACATCGAATTGCTGGATTCACCTGATGTTGCCAGAGGTGATTCACTGGCTCTGAACTCTGATACTTACAATGAACTGCTCCATGAGACACGCGCTGAACTGGATCTCCGTAATTTTCAAAACGTCTTGATTGTCGGACCCGCTCTATCCGCTCCTGACTTTACAGGAGATATGGAGACATGGTATATGGATCTGGACCAGAGCAGCTTCGAAATGTTACCTTTCTGGACAGTTCAGATATGGGAAAATAAGCATCATTCAGGACAGGTTGGTCTCGCATTGGAGGATTTACTAAGTTATCTGGACAGGATTGAATCGAGGAAACCAATCCTGGTCTCTGCATATGCAACTTCCGAGACCAATTTTAATGATATCCAGTACCCGGACCCCAACGATTACGATCAATTGGGAAATCTGGAAACATTTGAGACCTACTATTATAGCGCTACATTTAGCCTGCCCTACGGGCTCAGGGTGTTTTCAAACACGCTGGATTTGCTCAAGCACAAGCAGGTTATCCCATTTCTATACCAGATCTACGATGCTCCAGCAGATGTAAAGTACAAGAAAAGATCCTGGGGGCTAATGGATTTAAATGGGGGTGCCAAACCGGTTTTCACCTTGCTCTCCAATCTGATAAAACGCATTCCCAAGAAATCAACGGTTGTGGCAAGTCTGAATGATCCACAAGAAGGCTTAAATGCCTTGAGCTTTAAAAACCAGGATGAAATCATCGTTACAGTGATGAATGAAACCCTGCAGCCTCAATCGATTCAGGTCAGACTCAAGGGGGCTGGGCGCAAGCTCAGCATCAACCAGGCCGTAATGAATTATTCCGAATCACTATTCCCGCCAGATCAGGGTAAAAGGGATATTGTTGAAACCGAGGACCTGGAATTGAAATTACGCGCTGACGATGCAAATGACAGTTATGTGTTTAGCCTGGAGCTCAAACCGCAGTCAGTATTTATTGGTGAATTTCAGCACCAATAATATCGTAGTCAACACGGGATATACGAATAATCCCCACTCCTCACATAAAGTATATTGAATAAAAGCCTCTTATCGGTCTAGATTGATCGAAGTATGGAAGCACTAAACCCCAGGAAGATCTTTAGATTTTGGCTCCCCTTGGCCGGCACCTGGCTTATGATGTCCCTTGAAGGACCATTTATTGCTGCCATCATTGCCCGCCTGGTGGATCCTAAATTCAACCTGGCAGCCTATGGGGTTGCATTTTCGTTTGCCCTTATCGTGGAGGCACCCGTCATCATGATGATGACTGCTTCCACCTCCCTTGTTAAAGATTATCAATCATTGAAGAAGCTCAGACAATATACCTGGACGCTCAACGCTGTGATCACCATAGCTATGCTGATCCTCATTTTACCCAAGATCTTCTTTTTTATTACCCTTGATCTGATCGGCTTGCCTGAAAATGTGGCCAGGCTGACCCATGTTGCCACCATCATTCTGCTCCCCTGGCCAGCAGCCATCGGGTTTCGACGATTTTATCAAGGGATACTGATCCGAAATCAGGCAACACGCCGTGTCGCGTATGGAACGGTTATACGGCTCATATCCATGGCATCTACAGCCATTGGTCTATATACATTTACCAGGCTTCCCGGTGTCTATATAGGTACGGCAGCCCTGTCCACCGGAGTAACCATGGAAGCCATCAGCACACGAATAATGGTCCATGGAATTATAAAGAAGATCATGTCTGAAGGAGTAGTTGACAAAGTGTCTTCAACTTCCCTTAGCTTTAAGACCATCAACGCATTTTATTACCCTCTGGCATTGACATCCATGCTTACGCTGGGTGTGCATCCCCTCATCACCTTTTTTATAGGGAAAAGTCATATGGCCTTGGAGTCTCTGGCGGTACTCCCGGTAGTGAGCTCATTCGTATTTTTGTTTCGGGGTGTTGGTCTCTCCTTTCAGGAAGCAGCCATTACCATGTTGGGATCGAGCAGGCAGAACGACAAAGTCGTTTACAAATTTGCGGCCAGTCTGGGTATTATTCTGGCCTCCTGTCTGATCATTACAGCTGTAACGCCCCTCTCCCAACTCTGGTTCTCAAAAGTGAGTGGACTAAGTGCAGAATTAACTGGATTGGCGCTGACACCTCTATTCATCATGGGACTTTTTCCAGCGTCTACGGTTTTGATCGCCATGCAAAGGGCCGTCCTTGTGAATAATGGCAAAACGAACCCAATCACCAAGGCAACGATTATCGAAGTGCTGACCATTATATTCGTGCTATATGTTGGTATTATTCATCTCGACGCAATAGGTGTGAATGCTGCGGCTTCAGCGTTTTTATCTGGACGCATTGCAGCCAATACCTACCTGTTTTTCAAAACCCGTAGTATTTAGAAAAATGTTATACTGTTATTCTGTAGAGCTGTGATAAGAGCTTGATACCAGTCCTGATGGGACGTATTTTCGTTTTGACAATGCGATAAATTTGGGAAGATCAAATTAGGAGCTGCACCATTACACCGAGATTGCGGTTATTTAAGAAATTTAGTCTGATTCTTTTGTTGCTACCGACTTTAATGGTCAGTTGCTCAAGCGATAAACCACATACACCTCTCGCCAAAGACGGAATATTAGATCTACGTGATGTCGATAACCTGAACCATGTCAGACTGGATGGGGAATGGAGATTTGTCTGGAAAGACACTGCCACCAGCAATATCAGTCACTCCGATGCGCATATAATTATTGATGTCCCGGATTCCTGGAATGGTTACAAATATAATGGTGTCAAACTTTCTGGACATGGGGCAGGGAGCTATTTCCTCACGATCTTGATACCTGAACAACCTGCGTCCTATGCCCTGAAATTTGCCACCGCTGGAACTGCTTATAATCTGTTTGTAAATGAAGAGCTAAAGGGGAGCGTGGGTATATATTCCATTGATTCAAACATGTCCAAACCCTTATATGAACCCAAAATTTTCAATCTGGGTTCTATGGCAAATCAGCTTTCTCTGCGTATAGATGTTTCTAATTATGATCATCGTCTGGGAGGGCTCTGGGAATCGATCTCCTTTGGTACGACGGAGGAGATATACCAATATCGTGAAAAACTGATTGCCATGGCACTCTTCATGTTTGGAACTATTTTTGTGATGGGCATCTATCACCTCGGTATTTATTCTCTAAGTACGCGTGGGACCTCAGCACTTTATTTTGGAATATTCTGCCTTATTATTGGCTTAAGGACACTCACAACGGGTGAAATATTTATTCATCAGATCTGGCCATCCATATCATGGCAGATGCTTATTAAACTGGAATATCTGACCTTTTATACGGGCATTCCCATATTTTTCCTATTTGTGCGACTGCAATTCCCAGATGAGATCCACGAAAATGCGAGCAAGGCAGTTCTTGCCATTTCAAGTATTTTTGTATTGATGGTTCTGTTCTCTTCAGTTGATACATTCTCTGTCAGCCTGAGCTATTTTCAGCCAATCAGTCTCCTGATCATGCTCTATGTGATCTATGCGCTTGTCCTGGCCTTTATCAGAGGTGAGGAAGGCTCCTCAATGGTTCTGATTGGATTTATTTCAATCGTCGTGACCTTTCTGAATGATATGCTTTATGTGGCTAATGTTGTACATACGGGTCATCTTATCTCTGTAGGTCTCTTAATATTTATTTTGACGCAAGCCTTTCTCATATCCATGCGTTTTTCAAAAGCCTATAGTACTATCGATGTCCAGCGTACCAAGCTGGAGCGTACAAATGCAGCTTACCAATCAGAGATAGAGATCCGGAAATCTGCCGAACTGGAAGTACTAAAACACAAGGATCATTTGGAGGAACTGGTTGAGGCACGCACGACTGAATTGCAGGTTGCCAATGAACGATTGAAAGAATTATCCCGGGTTGATGGGCTGACGGGAATTGCCAATCGTCGTCGCCTCGATGAAGAACTGGAGCGGGAATGGAAGCGCATGCTACGTGAAAAACGTCCGCTTAGTGTTGTCCTATGTGATATTGACCACTTTAAACTCTATAACGATACCTATGGTCATCAGCAGGGGGACGAATGCCTCATGCGTGTGGCCGCTGCCATTAAAGAGTCTGTGAATCGACCTGGAGATTTGACTGCCCGCTATGGGGGAGAAGAATTTTGTCTTGTACTTCCAGAGACAAACGGTTTGGGTGCGATGCAGATTGCAGAGTTGGTGAGGAAAAATGTTGTCAAAGTGAATTTGGAGCACAAATCTTCACCGGTGGCGGAAATGGTTACCCTCAGTCTTGGAGTAGCAACACTTATTCCCGATATAGGCAGCCAGCCAAGTGTTCTACTGGAGGCTTCAGACAGAGCGCTATATCAGGCCAAAGGCAATGGGCGCAACAGGGTGGAGCGCAACCTTTCAGAAGCGTGATGGCCGCTTGAAACAACCTTACTCAACCACCGCCCATTCAAAATTCCACTTCCACTGATCAAAATACAGATTCCCACCTGACCATTCAACTTCACCTCGTTGACTATCAACAGTCTCTGAGCGGATATGTTGTTTTGAGGGTGTGAATTCCTGGCTGATATCATCATTGAATATGATGCGATAGCTGTCCATGCCACTGAGATAGAAGTAGCGTAGCTGAGGATCATCGCTATTTCTCAAGCCGTAAGTGACATCCATTGGTACCCAGCCATAGGGTTCAAAGTAGATCATTCCCCAGTCATGCATACTGTCATCCGGGGGCTGCAGTTCCCAGCCGGATTGCCAGCGTGCCGGTATTCCATTTATTCTGCAGAGGGTAATGAAGAAAAGCGTCTGTATTCCACAATCCCCGTGATGGTTTTCAAGAGCATACTCAGGGATACAGGGAATACTGGAATATTCCCGGGCCGATGCCCAGGGTGTGTTTGTGTCCACCCAGGAAAAAAGCAGCTGCGCTTTTCTATAGGGATTCGTTTCATCCCCAACGATGCTCCTGGAAAGTGCTTTGAGTTCATCGGTAAAAACGATATGGGGTGCCTCTTCCTGAAGGTATGGACTCAGACTCGCTTTATCCGCCAGCATTGTGACCCGTTCTGCATCGATAGCTTGAAACACGCCACGGGTGCTAAACTCATATTCCACTGAAAATTTGCTTGTCTCTCCGGCCCGTGCTTTCTTTTCCATATAGATGGTTCTTTGTAATGCATCGGGAGCTGCAAGTTGATACGCTTGCGGCTGGGTTTGGACCAGATCAATATTTTCCTGGCGCCCCGCTATCAGTCTGGGATAAGGGATCCAGCAGCGAAGCGTTTCGCCGGCAGGGACTTGATCAGCCAGAACTTCCAAACTTTGTTTTATATGCAGACGTATTGGCTCCACATATATACTTGAAGAATTATTAGTAGCTTTGATAATGGCTGCATTGTGGATATCCAGATCCAGCTTGGCACCTGAGCCTGATGTCATCTCGTCATCGGGATGTAAATTTTGCCATATTTTTTTCATATTTGCATCGATACGGAAGAGATTGCGCGCTGCCCGTGCAAAATAACGCTTCTCACCATTGATGATCTTAAACTCCAGAGATTTTTCAGCTTCCCATCGTTCCATATCTGTGGCGGTGACTTCTGGATAGTATTTTTTTATGTAAGCGAGGACTTCGTCATGTCGCGCTGTAAAATCCAATGCAACCCTGCGCATGCGCTCGAGTTCAAAGTCATACCTGCTGCGTTCCCCTTCTGATAGTTTGTCATCTCCCAGATATTGATCGATTAATTTTTTGGCAGCAGAAAAATCGCCATTCTTGATGGCCTGATCAATTTGTATCCTCATATCAACTGGTTCCTCGTTCAATGTTTGGTAGCTACACATGCTGATAATCCCAGCGGTCAAGACAATTACGATCAGCCCTGCATTTCTATTATTTTTACGCATGAGGCACCCCCTGTTCAGCGCTCAGTTTGCCAGCCTCAAAGGGTTCAAGGCCAGCATAAATAGCATCATATGTAACCGATAAAACCTCGTCAAGATCCATCTCCTTGATGGCTTCAGCCCGAATAATTTTACCAAAACGTACTGTGATGGGACCGGGATTTAAGTGGAAGGAATCCTTATTCTTCATATTAAAGACGCCTGAAAAGGATATGGGCACAATGCTAGCTCCGCTGTCTTTAGCAAAACGAAAAACCAGTCGTTTAAAGGGAATCAGTTGACCATTTGGTGATCTGCCGCCTTCAGGAAGGACCACAATAGGTATTCCATTATCCAGTTCTTTTTTGGCGAGATTAAAACTTTGGATTGAAGCCCGGATATTCTCCCTGCGTATGGGAATATTGCCCATGCGCTTCACCATGGATCCATACATGAAATAGTTGGTATGGTTCTCAGCCAGCAGTCCAACATAGCGGGCAGGAACGATTGCCTTGAGTAAGGGAAGATCAATGAGACTCCCATGATTGGCCATGAAAATCAGCGGCTCGCCCACTGGCATGGGTTCAGCGTATTCTATTTGTGGTTCACAATTTAAAAGCTTAAAAAGAGTCAGCGTGCGACGTCTGATCCAGGTATCATAGGCTTGAGGTGGTTGAAGGTAGGATCGGATATACAGGATTAACAGGACTGGTCCATAATAGCCCCAGGCAACCGTCCAGTAATAAATGGAACGTATCGCTCTCATTTCCAGAAAACCTCCACAGCCTGTTTCAAACAATCCACTTCCAGGGGGGTCGAACCCATGAGTTCTCCATCAGGTGTGAGCATTTTGGGTATGTTGGTTTCAACCCGAATGTGGCTAGCCTGAAAGCATTCGACTTCTTTCATGTGGATATGCTCACCGGTAATAATTTTTGGGAAACTACGGATCAAACCAACGCGTCCTTTGGGAGCCAGGAGGGTTATATCCAAAAGACCATCATTACTTTTTGCAGCAGGAGCCATGAGATAATTGCCCGTATAGCGGGTATTTGATATTTCTACAAAGATATTTTCTCGCTCGATGATCTGACCATCTAAATCAAGTTTGACCTGGATCGTTTTTAGCTTCAGGATATGGTAAAGACTGGCCAGAGTATATGAAACACTTCCCAAAGCTTTTAGCTTGTCAGCTGTGGCAACTATATCGGCCACAAGACCTAGTCCAAGGATATTTAAATAGTACCAGGCTTGTCCTTCATTTGTGAAATGACCGACATCAAATTTTTGGGTTTTTCCAGCTTTAATGATGTCTAAAGCTGCTTTCCAATCGTGGTCGTGCAAATCCATATCTTTGACAAAAGCATTGCTCGTTCCGATAGGCACGACGCCGAGGGGTAAACGAACACTCGTATTATTACGATAGTAGCCATTAATTACCTCGAAAAGAGTTCCATCCCCGCCGGCAGCAATAATAGAATCGAATTGTTGGAAATCGGCTGACTGAACCATCTCACGAGCATGCCCGGAGGCGTTGGTGGTGTACAGCTCGTAAGACAAGTCTATCTGATCGAGGTAGGCTTCGATTTCAGGAAGTAGTTTGGCTCCATAACCATGTCCTGCCCAGGGATTGTATACCAGCATAGCTTTCATAAAAAGTTCTTTCGTTTCGGTGAATGACGCAAACAATATAGACCAATATACTCAAAGACTTTTCCAAAAAAATGGCTGGAAATGTAGCAATAAGACAAGTAGATAAATTGTCTTTATTAGACAATAAACCGTCATTTGCATCCATACAGTATAAATATTTTCTAATGGTACCGTAGAAATAATTCGCCCAAATATTCTCCCGATGTTTACTGCGAATTGCTCAGCCTGTCCTTGATTGTAAGGGGGGTGCTTATTAGCTTCATTCGCTCCATCAACCCTGATGGTGCAAGTTTGGTTTAAACGAAGGAAACACAATGGATCTACAAGCAATACTCTCTGGTATTGACGTCAGAGCCGACTGGATCGGTCTACGTTATGTCAAGGAAAATACAGGATTTCGATTGGTTAGGGATGGAAAACCCGATGCCAATACTCGAGAATCAAAACAGGGTGTCATGGTTGAGGTGCTGGTGAATGGCCAGTTTGCCTATTATGGAACCAGTCGTCTTGATAAAGTAGGTATTCAAGCAGCTGCAGAGCATGCTGTGAAATTGGCCAGTGCAGCTTCGAGATTCAGTCTGCATTCCTTTGGGGTTGAAGCTCGCCCGGTTGCGAAGGGTAGCTATCATTCCCCATTCCAGACAGCAGCGGACGCATTCTCACCTGGCGAGTTGTCAGATCTACTCATAAAAGCCACTGCAGAGTTAAAAGTTTCAGACAAGGTGGTGACCACGAACGCTATGGCTAGAACCGTGGAAACTGAATCACATTTTGTGGCCTCAAATGGGAGTGATGTGGAACAGAGCTACCTCATGGTTTCTGCAGACTACGCTGCTATTGCCCACGATGGCACCGTTACCCAAAAAAGGACCGATGGCGGCCTACTTGCCAAGAGTTATCAGGTTGGTATGGAAGTGTTTAATGAAGCGGATGTGCTGGCACGCTGTCGCAATATCGGCGCGGAAGCTGTGGAATTGCTCTCAGCCGAGGAATGTCCCTCTGGTAAGATGGATTTAGTCCTGGCACCCGATCAGATGATGCTCCAGATCCACGAAAGTGTTGGTCATGCGCTGGAAATTGATCGTATACTTGGCGATGAACGCAATTATGCGGGATGGAGTTTTGTCCGTCCTGAAGACTTTGGCAAACTCCAGTATGGTTCAGCTCACATGAACATCACCTTTGACCCCTTTGTTGAGAACCAGTTTGCCTCATATGCCTATGATGATGGAGGTTTAAAGGCCGAGCGAGAATTCCTGATCAAAGAAGGTCTCCTCATACGAGGGCTGGGTGGTAAAGAGAGCCAAATACGATCCGGTCTTGACGGTGTTGCCAATTTCAGGGCCAGTTCCTGGAACCGGGCCCCCATAGATCGCATGGCTAATCTTAATCTGGAACCAGGTGAGTCAACTAGGGAAGAAATCATCGCAGCCGTCGACAAGGGCGTTTTCATGACTTCCAATCGATCCTGGTCTATTGACGACTACCGCAACAAATTTCAATTTGGCTGTGAATACGGTAAACTCATTGAGAATGGGAAACTGACCAAAACAGTCAAAAACCCGAATTATCGAGCCATTTCAAACCCCTTCTGGCGCAGTCTTAAAATGCTGGGTAATAGAGAAACCTTTGAAATTTATGGAACACCCTTCTGCGGAAAAGGTGAGCCCAATCAAATTATTCGTGTGGGACATGCCAGCCCCTTATGTCTATTTGAAGGTGTGGAGATTTTTGGTGGAGCCTGATGGCTTCCCTGAAGCTTCAAACATGCGGACTGTTTATCATATTTATTGAGGAAACCAATGGAACAATTATTTAAACAAATAAACCAGACCATCATGGCTGAGCTCAAGCAGGGGGAAAACCTAGGCCTGAGTTTTAGTGGCGAGCAATCGACCTTTACCCGGATCAATGCCGCCAGGGTGAGACAAATTGGAAATATAGATGAAGCTGATCTGGGTTTTAATCTCATCTATGATGGCAGAAGAAGCACGGGAAGTATCTCTCTCTCTGCCAATCTCGAAGAGGATCTTAACCGGGCCCGGGCAGAACTTGAGCGCCTCCGCGCCGAAATAGTCCAACTCCCCAAAGATCCTTATCTGGTCATTCCGGAGAGCAAAGAGACAAGCGTCAGTATACAAGAGGGTCATCTCCCTGCAGCTGAGGACATTCCTGGCAAATTGCTCCCAGCTATGGGAGATGTTGATCTCACAGGAATCTGGGCATCAGGTCGTGTTTTTCAGGGAAGTGCCAATTCAGCTGGGGGGTATCATTGGTTTGCATCAGATAGCTTTTCACTTGACTACTCCTTGATTACACCCTCAGAAAAAATGGTCAAAGCAACCTATGCCGGAACAGAATGGGACCAGTTAGCCTACAAAGCCTTTCTGGCAGACTCCATCACCAAACTGGAACTCATGTCCCTCCCGCCCAAAAAGATCGAGCCAGGCGCATATAGGACCTTTATTGCTTCGGCAGGTGTTTCCGATATTCTCTCCATGTTTTCCTGGGGTGGTGTGTCTGAGGCTGCCATCCGCCAGAGTGAGAGCTGTCTGGGAAAAATGCGGAATGAAAGTACCAATTTGAGTCCTTTGTTTTCTTTTTCGGAGGACTTTAGTTCAGGTTTTGCACCCCGCTTTAACGGGAATGGGGAAGTCGCACCTGAGAAGACCACTCTGATCGATCAGGGGGAGTTGAAGCATACATTGGTGAGTACCAGAACGGCCAAGGAGTATGGCGTCGAATCAAACTATGCCTCTGAAGGAGAAAGCATGAGGGCTCCGGCAATGGCAGCCGGCTCCCTGAAAGAGGCGGATGTGCTGCAGGCCCTGGGTACAGGCGTATATCTATCAAATCTCCACTATTTAAATTGGAGTGACATGATCGGTGGCAGAATTACCGGCATGACCCGTTATGCCTGTTTTTGGGTGGAAGATGGCAAAATCGTGGCACCCATTGAAAACATGCGTTTTGATGACAGCATATATAGCTTCCTGGGCAGTAATCTGGAGGCTGTCACAGACACTCCTCAGATCAACCCTGATGTGGGAACCTATGAGGGTCGTGAACTTAGTGCAGTTGTATGTCCCGGGGTTCTATTAAAGTCATTTTCACTAACCTTATAGGTGCCTATGTCAAAACCTGATCCCAAAAATCGCTACTTACTCATTGTTAACCCCGAAGCAGGGTCTCGCTCAACCATGAAGGCTCTGCCTGATATTGAGCGCCTGATGCGGGCTCGGAAAGCAGAATTTGAATTCCACTTTACCAAGGAGCGAGGTCACGCCACAGAATTGGTGAAGGAAGTAGGTGGAGATTTTGATGTGGTCGTATCCGTGGGTGGTGATGGTACCATCAACGAAATTGTGAATGGAATGCCAGAGTTGAACAAGCCCATGGGAATATTGCCTATTGGTACTGGAAACGATTTCGCAAGGAGTTGCTCAATAAAAGTAGGTGACCTTGAGGCTGCCGTGGATGTCTTACTGGCGCATGATGTTAAAAAAATTGACGTTGGAGAAGTAAATGGACGCAGGTTCATCAATGTCATGGGGTTGGGTTTTGAAGGCCGGGCTAATGATATAGGTAAAATGTTGCCCTTTTTACACGGTACTCCCAAATACCTGATCGCCATTGGCGCGACCTACCTCTCTTACCGACGCATGCCTCTCAAAATTAAATTTGACGACACCACTATTGACAATAAGGTCTTTCTGCTCAGCATAGGAAATGGATGGAATGTTGGGGGTGGCTTACGGCTTACACCAAAAGCGATTTTGGATGATGGCTTATTCGATGTTGGTTATCTGGAGAACATCACTCGATTCCGAATTCTTCAGGTTTTCCCCAAGCTTTACGATGGGACGATCGATACAGTTCCAGAAGTTAAAATGTATCAGACCAAAGAATTGAGCATCGAGAGTGAACGACCTATTCCAGCGCATATTGATGGTGAATCGTTTGATCCTGTGCAAAAATCATTTGAGGTGAGAATTATTCCCAAGGCAATAGAGATAATTGGAAATTGGTCCGCAGATGATAGATTTACCACATAATACCAAAATATTAAATAGACAAGTTCAGAGGTGATTCAGATGAGACGTTTATTGATGATAGCAATGGTGTTTGTCCTTGGTAGCCATATGCTCATCGGCCAGCAATTAAAACCATACACAATGGGAGCACAATCCACTGAAACCCTGGAAATGGTAAAAGAAAAAACAGGCAAGGCACTTCAAACGGCTGGATTTAGCATTCTTGGACAGTATCAACCCGCTATGGATGAAACCAGATGGGCTTATGTGATCAACTCAAGTGAGTTGACGGAGGCTGTAAAGGAATTTGGCGGACTAACAGCCTTTGCTGCAGCTTTGAGGGTTGGGCTAACCCAGGATGCAGGAGGGGTGAATATTTCCTACACCGATCCCGTTTATTTGGGAAATGCCTATTTTCAAAAGAACTATTCAGATGTTGAAGAAAAATTTGTTGCGGTGCAGGAGAAGCTGAAAAAAGCCATGACAGAACTGGGTACTGTCCAGGATGCGCCCTTTGGCTCCGAGGAAGGCATGACACCCAAGGATATCAGAAAATATCACTATATGTTCGGGATGGAATATTTTCAGGATGTCGTTGAGCTCACAGAATTTTCCAGCTACTCGGTAGGTAAAAGTATCATCGAATCCAAATTGTCCAAGGGAGGCGATACTAAAAAGGTCTATGCCTATGAAATCCCAGGTCAGGATTTGAAATTATATGGCATCGCTCTCAGCGGTGAAACAGGCGAAGAACATTTCCTGCCTATCATTGATATTGGGAAACCACATCATACTGCCTTCCTGCCTTATGAGATTCTCCTCATGGGGAACACGGCTGTCATGATGCATGGCAGATATAGAATTGCCCTGGCATTTCCTGATCTTACCATGACAACCTTCTCTAAGATCATGTCTACACCAGGAGATATTGAAGACTTGATGCGCTCGGTTACCGAGTAAACTATCAACTATTAATAAGATGAGCTGTCTTGCTTTTTTCTGAAAAGCAGGGCAGCTTTTTTCATGGGGATCGATATTATGCAATACACAAGGCTTGGAGAGCGGGGACCGAATGTTTCCACAATTGGATTTGGTGCCTGGGCTATTGGTGGAATGAATTGGGGACCCACGGACGATAATGTTTCCCTGAAGGCTCTACACGCAGCTCTGGATGAGGGGGTCACTTTCATTGACACTGCAGATGTGTATGGCTTTGGCCATTCTGAGGATCTCATCGCAAAGGTCATCAAAGAGCGGGGTAAGGGTGATCTGATCATTGCCACGAAAGCCGGGAATGATTTTTACTATGCTGGAGAAGCAAGCGATGATGGCTATGGTGCGATCCAGCAGAACTATAAGAAGGAATATCTGATCGAGGCGGCTGAAAAAAGTCTCAAACGTCTTGGTCTGGAGACACTTGATATCCTGCAACTGCACAGTCCTGATGTGGAGAAGCTTGAATGGGACGATCCCTGGGAGGCTCTGACCAGACTTAAGGAGCAAGGCAAGATTCAACATGCCGGACTATCCATTCAATCTTTTAAGGAATCCGAACAGGCATTTATGCTGGAGAGACATCACGATCTGCTAGATGTGATACAGGTTCGCTATAATCTTCTGGAAAGAAAAGCTGAAAAGCTGCTATTCCCCGAAGCCATGAAATTCGGAATCGGAGTCATCGTCCGGATCCCCATGCTATTTGGACTGCTAAGCGGCAAGTTTGATCGGAACAGTGTTTTTGAGGGTGATGATCATCGGCGATTTAACCTGGATAGCGACAAGTTGGATAGTTATCTGAGCAAAATGGAGTCCATGGACGCTTTGTACGAACGATATTCCGATTGGAGTCCAGCCCAGATAGCCCTGAGATTTGGCATCTCTCATCCCGCCTGCCATGTTTCGATTCCCGGGGGTAAGACTCCGGAGCAGGTACGTGAAAATTGTGCTGCTTCTGATATGCCAGAAATTAGACTGAAATAGGCAGGCCATATCGTGGGAATTAAATACAAAAAAATATTCATCACAGGTGCCAGTACTGGCATTGGTCGTCAACTTGCTTTGGATTATGGCACAGAGGGTGCCCAATTGTGGCTGCTGGCCAGATCAGAGCCCAAGTTAACCGATCTCGCTGCAGAAATCACAGCTTCAGGGGGGCAGGCGCATATCCTGGTCTGTGATGCCACAGATGAACCTGCTTTTCTAAAAGCGCTTGGGCTTGCTCAGGAGGAATCCGGTGGTTTTGACCTGGTCATTGCCAACGCCGGGTGGGGCGGCAAAATGAAATACCCCGGTGACAAGAATATTGAAGTTCTTAATCAGATCATTAATTTAAACTTTCGAGCTGCTGCACAAACCCTGGAGTTTTTTGCAAAATTCATGGTGACTGCCAAACATGGTCACCTCGTAGGTGTTTCCAGTATTGCTGGCTTTAGAGGCGCCCCAAGTGCTGCAGTTTATAGTGCGACCAAGGCTGCTCTCATCACGTATCTGGAATCTCTTCGATTCTCCGTACGCCCATTTGGTGTTTTTGTAACTGACATTCGCCCCGGTTTTGTAAAAACGCCCATGACAGATAATAATTTGACTCCCATGCCTTTCCGAATGGAAGTGGATCTTGCCAGTAAAAAAATTAGACGAGCTATTGAACGAAAAAGGAAGCGATTCACTTTTCCATGGCAAATGGCTGTGCTCATCCACCTGATCAGGGTCGCACCAGATTTTCTTTATGATTGGGGAGCGAGCCTCACCTTTGGAAAACAGGCTGTGTCAGGTCGAACCGGTAAATCAGAATTAAACATACCAGCCTAGAAAAGAGAGATCTTCAAATGATGAACAAGCGGACTGGTTTTATTCTGACTCAGATCCTCGGTGGTTTTCTGTTATTGTCAGCCGGTCTGGGTGTCTACACCTGGTGGCACCATTCTCCTGCAGGTATGACGTATCCTGCTGAGAAGCTGGCTCATATTCAGCTTGATTACCGACTGAGAAACCCCATGGAACACGATATAGCCAAAGCGCATAACGGGGGTGAACCCTATATATTGGACTTTGAGAATCTTAAGTCTGGCGCACTTTTGTATTATGGTGCTTCCCATTCTCGGGATCCAAAACATCCGCAAATTAATGATATTGAATCTCGCTGGGAGCGTTTTAAACCAACGGTAGCTTTGTACGAAGGACGCAGTCGTGGCTTTTTTTATGGGTCTCTGATCGAGCCCTTTGCAGGGTTGCCTGAGCCTGCTTTAGTCCATAAGCTTGCTCGTCATGATGGCATCCCACTTTATAGTTTGGAGCCACCCTACGCGGATGAAGTAGGGGAACTGCTTCAACATTTTTCTGCGGAACAGGTCGCCCTTTACTTTTTTCTCAGGGTATACTCTTCAGAGGCAGGTGGTCAAGCCAATGAATCTTTGGCACTTGATCTCCTGGCCAAGCGAACAGATGTGGATGGACTCAGGGGCTCCATCACAAGCATAGCTGATCTTGATCATGTCTGGCAGCGCGATTTTTCTGACCAGACGGATTGGCGCGTGCAACGGGGTGAGCCAGGCTATTTATCCGAAATAAGCACTCAATCACGACAAATTCGAGGGGATTACATGGCGCGCTTGCTCATAGAACTTGTAAATGGAGGTGAACGTGTTTTTGCCGTCGTTGGCAGTGGTCATGTTATTCGTCAGGAGTGGAATCTACGGTCAGCACTGAATCAGGAACCAGCCTGGGATCAATCACAACTCATCCCTGGTGCTGATTCAGACAAGGATTTATAAAAGATATCAGGGAAGAGATTGCTGAATACGATGAAACGTGAACTTGGACATACCGGGATAAAAGTTAGTGCTCTGGGATTGGGATGCTGGGCCATTGGTGGACCCTTTTGGGCTGAAGGTGCCCCTCTGGGGTGGGGTGAAGTGGATGATGCCGAGTCTATCCGTGCCATCCACTTTGCAGTGAACAATGGCATAAACTTTTTTGATACTGCCAATGTTTATGGCGCTGGGCACAGCGAAAGAGTCCTGGGGCAAGGGCTTGCTCACAGACGACCCGAGGTTATCATCGCTACAAAATTCAATGCTGTATTTGACGAAGAGACTAGAGAAGTCACAGGAGCCGATGCTACCCCAGAAGGTATTGTGAGTGCCTGCGAAGCCTCACTCAAGCGCTTGAACACAGACTATATTGACCTCTATCAGTTTCATGATAATGGTTTTCCAGCTACAGACGCCCTTCCAATCCGTGAAACGCTTGAAAAATTAGTTCAAGTTGGAAAAATCCGTACCTACGGTTGGAGTACTGATTTTCCTGATCGAGCCGAAGTGTTTGCCAATGGAGCAAATTGTGCCGCTATTCAATTGCAACTGAATGTGCTTGATGATAATCCCGAGGTGATCTCAGTCTGTGAAAATTACCGGCTTTCAGCTATAAATCGGGGTCCGTTGGCAATGGGATTATTAACGAATAAGTATTCAGCAGATACAAAACCATCAATGGATGATGTCCGAGGCGCTAAAAGTCCCGATTGGATGAAGTATTTTTTGAATGGCAGCCCAAATCCAGATTGGCTGCAAAAACGAGACGCGATTAAAGAGATTTTGACAAGTGATGGGAGATCTGTGGCACAGGGGGCACTTGGCTGGCTCTGGGCCAGGAGCGAACAAACACTTCCCATTCCCGGATTTCGAACCGAACGACAGGTCGAAGAAAATATCAAGGCCATGGAATTTGGTCCGCTCGTGCAATCACATATGGAAGAAATTGATAAACTATTGGATCGAGAATCTTGATTCATCTTCACCCCCCTATATCTATTTCATCTTTCCTGTAGAATCCAACCCATTGACTGCTATACTTGGACGATGTTTAAAACCATAGACAAATACATCTTCAGAGAATTACTCACACCATTTATGTATTCATTGCTGGTGCTGACAATGATCTTTCTGGTGAACTTTGTTATTCGTGCCATGGATCGAATTTTGGGCAAGGGTCTCTCCATATGGATTATCCTCGAATACATCGCTCTCAATCTGGCCTGGATACTGGCACTGGCGATACCTTTGTCTGTCCTGGTCGCTGTTTTACTGGCTTATGGTCGTCTCGCGACAGATCACGAAGTGACGGCCATGCGTTCCGGGGGAATCTCACTGCCGCGGATCATGGCTCCAGCCCTGGCGTTTGCCATTCTTGTCGGCAGTTTTACCCTTTATTTCAACACCAGTATCCTTCCCGATGTCAACCATCGTGCACGACTTCTGGGCTCGGACATCTATCGCAAGCGCCCGGATATGGATATCGTTCCAGGCTACTTTATCGATGATTTACCTGACTATAATATCCGTGTAAATGAGGTTACCGAAGAGGGGCTTAAGGGCGTCGTCATCTTCTCAAAAAGCGAGGCCAGAGAACAAGTTTCCATTTTTGCTGAGACCGGGCGAACCCAAACGATTGGGGGTCAAATAATATTTACGCTTTATAATGGCGAAAAACATTTGCTGGATCTGGACAAGGTGGATGACTATCAACGGGAGTATTTTGACTCAACTCGTCTGACCGTGCGTGTCAACAACCTGGAATTGAAGCGGCGTGAATCTGCAGTCAGGGGAGACCGCGAAATGACGCCCGCAATGATGTATCAACGTATAGACGAGAATCTGGAGCGGTTTGACCGAACCATTGAGCGCATGCAAACTATTCGACTCAAGAGCCCTCTTTTTGATGGGGATTCGCTGGTTGACATGGTGGCATTGATGGATACGCTAAAGCATATCCCTTTTTCAAACAAAAAAGAGGTCGAAGCTAGAACACGAGTCTGGAACCGCACCGTTGACAAACTGGAAAGTCAGGAACGACTCCTGAACAGCTATCTCAAGCAGGTGAATAAGTATCTGGTTGAAATACATAAAAAATACGCCATGGCAGTCACCTGCATCGTTTTCGTACTGGTTGGGGTCCCTCTGGGGATAATGACCCGTAAATCAAGTGGCACTATTGGCGTCGCCATAGGGATGTTTTTTATCTATTGGGCGGCCTTGATCGCAGGGGAAGAATTGGCAGACCGACGTTATGTGGATCCGGTTGTGGCCATGTGGGCTCCGAACGCGATCATGGCCATAGCCGGTACCTGGATAAGTTTACAGGTCGCCAGGGAGCGGACAGTCATTAATATCCTCTGGTTAAAGACCGTATTAAACCCCAGGAATTGGAAAATTCTGGCTAGAAAAAAAGCATGACAAAGTAAGCATTTACATAAGTGTGGTATCCGTCTATATTGATCTCAAATATTTCTGTTTAGGAGAGATAATTAATGTCACTTCACACCATCGTACTCGTTAAGCAGGTTCCTGATACCAGTAACATTTCTGGTGAAGTCATGCGTCCCGACGGGACTGTAAACCGGGCAAAACTCCCTGCTATTTTTAATCCTGAGGATCAGGAAGCACTTGAGCTTGCATTGCGCTTGAAGGATTTGCATGGCGGTAAAGTAACCGCACTTACCATGGGACCTCCCAATGCTGCCAACATGCTCCGTGAATGTCTGTATATGGGAGCCGATCGTGCCATATTGGTGAGTGATCGACGCTTTGCAGCTGCGGATACTCTGGCTACGTCCTATGCGCTCCATAAAGCGGTCCATCGAATTGGTAAATATGACCTCATTTTTGGTGGGAGACAAGCCATCGACGGCGATACCGCCCAGGTAGGTCCACAAACCGCAGAAAAATTGGGTATCCCCCAGATCAGCTATACCCTGGAAATTCTTGATCTTGACTTAAAGAAGAAAAAGATACGAGCCAAACGAGCCATTAAGAATGGCTATGAGATCCTTGAAGCACCCTTGCCTGTTCTGCTCACCGTCACAAAAGACGCAGCCGAACCTCGTCCTTTTGATGTAAAACGGTTATGCACTTACAAGCGGGCGCAGTCGAAGTTTGAGATTGAGGCTACCGTGGATGACAGCCATGACCTGGTGTGGATGGATGAACTTATGGAAAAAGCCAAGGCAGAAGATCTACTCATAGAAACCTGGAATATCGAAGACATCGACGCAGATGTACAGTGGTGTGGTCTCGCTGGATCCCCCACCAAGGTGTATAAGGTTGAAAATGTGGTACTCAGCGGAGCAGAGTTCAAAAAAATTCCCGCAACCCCTGAAGGGATGAATGAAATGATCACTGATCTGATGCAAGATCACATTTTCGGATAAGCTACTATGAATTCAAAAATAAAAGATATGGTGTGGGTCTACGCTGAACAAACCGATGGTGAATTGGCCGATGTAAGTCTGGAGCTGCTGCATAAGGCTCAAACATTGGCTAGAAAAATGAAATCTCAAGTGAGTGCCGTCCTGCTTGGTCATGAGGTTGAAGGATTGTGCCAGACCCTCTTTTCACACGGCGCAGATAACGTCTATCTCCTGGATGATGTCGAACTCAAAGATTTCCGGAGTCTGCCCTACGCAAATTTAGTGACCAACCTGGTTGAGGATAAAAGACCCCGCGTGGTGTTGTTC
>CAZVSF010000009.1:11916-27162 GCA_964630195.1 uncultured Lentisphaeria bacterium | reverse complement strand
ACCATCTTCGGTCCCAAACCACATGAATCCATTCTTATCCTTGGCAATGGTCATGACACTATTTTGGGAGAGACCGTGATAAATATCTATGTTTTCAAATTGATACTTATGGTGATCACTTGCAGAAAGGAGTCCTACGAGGAGAAACGTCACACCGAATATTCGCATTAGTCTCATGAGGTTGATTAAGGATCCTTGCTTTTAGTCACAAAAAAAAATCTTGGTGATGATCAAATGTCAGCTGAAGATCAATGGTTTAGAAATATAGTGCTAAATAATATGCTCACAAGAGGGAGATAATCGTATCGGAATTATTGTGGGGAGGAAAAATGGTCGTTTATGAACGGAAAAACTAAAGTCAGTGTGTTCACTGAAGCCTATTCAGCGGGTCTATTGTTTGTCTGGAAAAAAGACATCCCAGTTCTTGAGTGTATCCTCTGAAGCTTGCTGACTTGCTTCTTTTTTATTGCGACCTTCGCCAAATCCAACAACAGTTCCATCTATGGAGACCTGGATCATATAGATTGGATCGTGATCGGGTCCTACGGTTTTGGTCACCTCAAAAGAAGGATTGCCCATTTTCAACCGCTGGCACTTTTCTGCCAGCTGCCCCTTGTAGTTAAATGACTGTAATTCAGCCGCATAATGGGGTTTGCCGGAGATGACATGCTCCAGGATCCATTGAGAGGCTCGATCAAATCCTGCATCCATATAGATAGCCGCGATAAGTGATTCTATCACATCGGCCAAAATGGAGTCATTATCTCGCTGTCCTCCTCGACGACTGGAGTCACTCAGGAGGATCCATTTACCCAGGTCCAGGCGGTTGGCGCATTCAGAGAGATAGTTACCATTCACCAAAATGGTTCTGTATTTGGTCAGAGTACCCTCGTTGAGATGCAAATGGGTTTTGAACAGGTAGTCTGATACCACCAGTTGAAGAACAGCGTCTCCGAGAAATTCAAGACGTTCGTATGAAAATTGAATATTATTCTGGCTGGAATATGAACTATGGGTCAAGGCACGTTCAAGTAAGTGCGGATTTGAAAACGAATATCCCAAGGTCTTTTCAATGGTGGCAAGGTTCTCAGCGAAGTGGTCTAAAACCACAGGCATTGTTTCTTTCTTTCGGAAGAGTTTCCCCAGGATCTTCATCAAAATATGCTCAGGCTTTGAATTCCTTTACCGCCAGCACTGCGTTATGACCACCAAACCCGAATGAATTGCTTATTCCGGCTTTGACCTCTCGTTGAACTGATACATTTGCGGTATAGTTCAAATCACATTCATCGCAAGGATTCTCATGATGAATGGTAGGTGCAATGGTATTGGTCCTCACAGTCTGAACCAGCGCAGCAAGTTCGATACCGCCTGAGGCACCCAGGAGGTGACCTGTCATCGATTTTGTCGAACTGACTGAAAGTTTATAGGCATGATCGCCAAATACATTCTTGATGGCGATTGATTCATTTTTGTCATTGGCTGGAGTAGATGTACCATGGGCATTGATGTAGTCAATATCAGTTGGCATGAGATTGCCATCATCCAGAGCCATTTTCATGGCCCGGTTGGCACCTTCACCCCCACTGGCAGGACTGGTGATATGATAGGCATCGGCAGTCATCCCGAACCCCGAAAGTTCTGCAAGAATTTTGGCACCTCTGGCCTGGGCGTGTTCAAGACTTTCGAGAACAAATATACCGGCTCCTTCTCCCATTACAAAGCCGTCGCGGGCTTTATCAAAAGGACGACTTGCCGAATCAGGATCAGGATTAAAGGATAGAGCCTTCATATTGGCAAATCCAGCGAAACCCATGTGAGTGAGAGCGGCATCAGCACCCCCGCAGACCATCACATCAGCATCGCCATAGCGGATTGCGCGTAAGCCAAGCCCCACTGCGTGGGCAGCTGTTGCGCAGGCAGAATTTACAGAGAAATTAGGTCCTTTTAATCCCCAGATAATGGATACATAGCCAGCGGCAATGTCAGGAATCATCATGGGTATAAAGAAGGGGCTGACTCTCCGGGGACCCCGCTTGATCAGCATGGCATGTTGTTCTTCAAATGTATAGAGTCCTCCAACCCCGCTTCCAATGATAACACCTATTCTGGTGGGATCTTCATTTGCAGTATCAAGACCGCTCTGGCGAATGGCTGATTTGGCGGAGTGGACGGCGTAGCGTGTGAATGGATCCATTCGACGCGCTTCCTTAAAATCGACAACATCATCAATCTTTATTTTATCTGTTACCGTAGCAGCAACGGTTGCATTATAGCCTTCCTCAACCAGCCAATCCTGGGTAGTCACGCCATTTTTTCCAGCGATGAGATTGCCCCAAAACTGATCTATTTCGTTTCCGAGCGGTGAAACGACCCCCATACCGGTAATAACAACACGCTTATTCATGGTACTCCCTTATAAAAAACTGGATTCACCGTAAAGCCAGGACTCAACCCCAGACTCATCAGTGAACCCAGCTTTACTTCAGAATGTAAAGACTAAAGCTTAACCAAGCTTACTGTCGACGTACTGAACAGCCTTCCCAACGGTTGTGATGGTTTCAGCATCTTCATCGGGAATTTCAATATCAAAAACTTCTTCAAACTGCATAATGAGCTCAACAGTATCGAGTGAGTCAGCACCCAGATCATCAATAAATGAAGCATCTTCTGTGATCTTTCCTGCATCAACACCCAGTTTTTCGACGATAACGTCACGTACTTTGTCAAAGGTTGACATACTATTCTTTCCTCCTAACGTTCAATTCTAACCTTGCATAACCAGGCCACCGTCAACATTGAAGACCTGACCTGTAATATATCCAGCTTGCTCGGACCCAAGAAAAGCCACCAAATTGGCAACATCCTGGGATTCTCCAATACGACCCAGAGGGATCTGAGCAAATAGTTTTTCCTTGGCCTCATCTGTGATCGCGTCTGTCATATCGGTGGCAATATAACCAGGTGCAACGGCATTCACAGTGATTCCTCTCGAACCAACTTCCTTGGCCAAAGACTTCGTAAACCCAATAATACCAGCCTTCGAAGCAGCGTAATTGGCTTGACCAGCATTGCCCATTTGACCGACTACAGAAGTAATATTAATAATGCGACCCCCGCGCAATTTCAAAAAATTTCTCAGCAAGGCCTGTGACATATTAAAGACACTTTTAAGATTGATATTCATGATATCATCCCACTGATCTTCTTTCATCCGCATCATGAGATTATCTCTGGTGATGCCGGCATTATTTACCAGCATATCAACCTGGCCAAATTTTTCAATTGCAGCATTCGCCAGAGCCTTGCAATCATCCATGATGGAGACATCAGCAGCAAAGCCCAGGCAAGTAAATCCCTGGTCCTCAAATTCTTTCTGAACACGCTCACAATCTTCAGAATTTCGGCTGCTTAATACGACCTTGGCTCCCAGTCCGGCAAGGGCCAGTGCTATTTGATAACCAATTCCTCTGGTTGATCCTGTAACGATTGCGACTTTTCCCTGATAATCGATCATGATAGTACCTCCACTTGTTCCTGAGTAGCGATGCCGCCTGTGGTCATTTCCGGTCCAATACGTTTTACCAATCCCTGTAAAACTTTTCCAGGTCCAATTTCAATGACCTCAGTGACCCCATCATCGACCATGAATTGCACCGTATCTTGCCAAAGTACGGGATTTTCAAGTTGTTCTATCAGATTGGATTTTATTTTTTCAGGATCAGATGTTGGCCTGGCATCTACGTTTGCAACCACTGGGACCCGTGCTTTTTTGAATTTTGTCTTTTCAATGATCTTCATCAGATCATCCTTTGCCGGCGCCATGAGGGGCGAGTGGAAAGCACCACTCACATTCAGGGCAATCGCCTTGCGTGCACCGAGATTCTTGGCGATCTCCATGGCATAATGAACGGCCACAGTTGCCCCCGATATCACGATTTGACCTGGAGAATTAAAATTTGCCGCTTGAACGATTCCCCGTGATCCTGCGTGTTTGCATACCTTGGCTACATCCTCACGTGACATGTTTAAAATAGCAGCCATACCTCCTGAATTTTTCTTCCCGGCAGCATACATTCCTTCAGCGCGAACTTTCACAATGGCAAGTGCATCTTCGAAACTGAGTACACCACTTGCAAAGAGGGCTGAAAATTCACCCAGACTATGTCCGGCCGTCATTGAAAAGTCGTAAGCTTTTGGCAAGAGTGAGAAAAGTGCAGCTGAGGTGACAAACAAAGCTGGTTGGGTCACCTTGGTTTTGGTCAGCTTTTCCATGGGACCATTAAAACACAGGTCGGCAACATCAAATCCGAGAATGTCATTGGCCACGCCATACATCTCCTTGATGGAATTGTTTTTGTCAAAAATATCTTGTCCCATTCCGACATATTGTGAGGCTTGTCCGGGAAATACGAGAGCACGTTTCATAGTTTATCCCTTTCTGCTGGGCCCATAACGGAGTAAAATACTACCCCATGTGTACCCCGCGCCAAATGCAGCAAATAGGACAAGATCACCATCCTTGATCCGCTTTTCGCGGACGACTTCATCCAAGCCCAGGGGAAGGGTGGCGGCTGTCGTATTGCCATACTTGTCAATATTCAGCAGGACCTGCTCATCTTTGAAACCAGCTTTACGGGCGGCAACATCAATGATACGTTTATTTGCCTGATGGGGAATGAAAATACCTACATCTTCAGCAGAGTAATTGTTCTTTTCCAGGATCTCGGTGCTGACTTGAGCCATATCTTTTGAAGCACGTTTAAATACGCTGCGTCCATCTTGCCAGATATAGTGCTCCTTTGCGTCTATAGTTTCATGTGTGGCAGGTTTACGACTTCCACCCGCCTTCATGTGAAGGGCTTCAGCACCGGTTCCATCTATGTGGAGAACATCATCTATCATTCCAAAATTTTCATCTTCGGTTGGTTCCATCAATACCGCACCAGCACCATCACCAAAAAGAATACACGTATTTCGGTCCGTATAATCCAAGATTGAGCTCATGGTGTCAACACCGACCACAACAACCTTTTTAGAACCAGTCTGTATGAGGGATGCACCAGATTTTAGTGCGAACAAGAATCCAGAGCAAGCGCCAGAGAGATCGTAACCCCAGGCTTTGCCTGCACCGATTTTTTCCTGGATCAATGCGGCTGTCGATGGGAAAAGCATATCCGGAGTGACTGTTGCGACAATAATGGCATCGATATCATTCGCATCAGTACCTGTTTCAGCCAATAATTTAGAAACCGCACTGACACTCATATCAGAACTTGCCTCACCTTCAGCTGCTATGTGTCTTTCGCGAATGCCGGTTCTGCTGACAATCCATTCATTATTGGTATCTACCATTTTTTCCAAATCAAAATTGGTGATGACCTTTTTGGGTACATAGGAGGCGACTCCAGTTATTGCAGCTCTAATCATATTGTGTTTCCTGAATGGTTAATGGTGGATGAGTTGTTCGTCCATTTCAGAGTAGCTAATACTCGAAATGGAGTCTGTAATTTCCTGTTCGATAACATCGATCAAATTTGATTTTATCAGACGTTGTGCTTCAAAGAGCGCAACTTTTATGGCTTTTTCATTGGAAGACCCATGGGCAATCAAAGAAATCCCTTTAACACCGAGCAAGGGCGATCCACCGTGGTTGTTGGGATCAAATATATCCACAAGTTCTGTAAACACTGGCCGAATGAGACGGGCACCAATAATACGACTTGGGCGATCCAGTCTACTTTTGATCATTGAAAAAAGAGTGGTAAAGGTGCTCTCGGCAAGCTTTAGGGAAACATTCCCGGTAAACCCATCGGTAACAATAACGTCAAACTTGTTATTAAAGATATCCCTGCCTTCGGCATAGCCCTGAAAATTAATATTGGCATCTTCCAGGAGACGCTTGGCTTCTCTGACCAGGGGGGTACCCTTTTCAGCTTCTTCGCCAAGACTCATGAGAGCTACACGGGGGTTTTTGGTCTTGGTAACATGACGGTATACGATGCTACCCATAATACCATACTGAAGCAAGTTTTTGGGTTTGGCTTCTGCCACTGCTCCAACATCAAGGAAAAGCGTAGCACCGCCTTCATGGGGCATAAATGCACCCACTGCAGGTCGATCCACACCTGGGATGCGTCCCAGCGTCAGGAGAGAATAAGTCATGGCTGCACCGGTGTTTCCTGCAGAAATGAATGCCTGTCCATCTTTGGATTTGACCAACTCGATCCCGACGCGCAGGGACGAATCTTTTTTATCCCGATAGGATCTTGTTGGGGATTCATCCATGCCCACAACCTGAGAGGCATGTTTAATATGCAATCGAGGACTCCTGAAAGATCTTGACTGAAGTTCTTGTTGAATCATTTCCTCTTGACCAACGAGGATGACTTCGGCTTCACTTTTAGGGTCATTCAGGTACTGAATAACACCTTCAATATTGATAAAAGGGGCGTTGTCGCCCCCCATACTATCAACCACGATTTTCATGTTTGGAATCAAACTTCTTTAGGAATGGTAACCTGTTTTCCCTTGTAATATCCACAATGGGGACAAACACGGTGTGGTAATTTTTGTTCGCTGCAGTTAGAGCAGGTGATCAGACCGGCAAGACTCGCCTTCCAATGTGTGCGACGCTTGTCTCTTTGGGCCCGTGAGGTTTTTCTTTTAGGTACAGCCACGAGTAAAATTCTCCTATTCGTTGAACAAATCTTTTAGCTTAGCCCAGCGATCATCCTCATCGTCATCTGTCCGGATTCTTTTTTGCAGCTCCTGGGCTGCATTACAATCGAGGCTACATCGATGCGAAATGGGGATGGCTAACAACACTGAATCTCTGACAAGAGGGTAAAGATCAAATTCTGCCTGATGGGCTGGAACATGATAAATTTCATCTCCCTCGTAGGATTCCAGATATTTGGCATCGAAGGTAAGCATGACTTCAATTTCACTCCTGAGGGTATCTTCAAACTCCTCCATGCCAGCCTCGCATATAAAAAGACCTGTGCATGAGATTTTCCCGTGTAGATAAAAATTTTGACCCAGTCGGTCGATGCCTAGCTTCAACTCTAGCCTGAGTGGCTTCCACTCAATGGCATCATCTTGTTGTAGCTGCGCTATGCTGTCAAAGATCTGCTCTGATTTGCCTCTCGGCAAAGTGTTCAGTACTAACTTCATTGTCAAAGCCGCGCAATATAGATGGGAGTTATTCGCATGTCAAACGTTTAACTAATTGAGAAATCAGCAGCCTATCATGGCTGCATCAGTGTCTCAATCTCCTGAATTGTTTTGGGTACAGATTGGCTCAGAACACGATGCCCTCTTTGTGTTACCAGCACATCATCTTCAATACGGATGCCAATATTCCACCATTTTTGATCAACATCCTCCGACTCGATAATATAAAGACCGGGCTCTACAGTGAGAACCATTCCCGCTTTTAGATTGATGGGTTGACCCTCATCATCATTTCTGCCACCGACATCATGGACATCAAGACCAAGCCAATGGGAGGTTCCATGCATAAAATATTTCCGATAGGACTTATCCCTGATCAAATCATCAGGGTCGCCAGATAGCAAGCCAAGCTCAATGAGACCTGTGGTAAGTACTTTAACCGCCGTGTCGTGAGGCTTACGCCAGGATACACCTGGTTTAACAGTTTGAATGGCTGCTTGCTGTGCATCCAACACCAATTGATAGATAGCTTTTTGTTCCGGGGTGAACTTGCCAGAAACAGGTACAGTTCGGCTGATATCTGCGGAATAATAATCCCACTCAGCCCCAATATCCATCAGAATGAGTTCACCCGTTTCCAACGCTCCCCGATTGTCTTCATAGTGCAGAAAGGTTGCGTTTTTTCCCGCACCCACGATGGATGGAAAACCAAGGCGGTGTGATCCCCGTTTTGCAAAACCGTATTCAAGCAGGGCCTGCACCTCATACTCGAATTCGAGTGTGGGAATAACTGGCAATGCATCCAGAAGTGCTTGATGGGTGATTTCGATGGCATTCTCCAGAGAGGATATTTCGGCTTCTGATTTTATCAGGCGATGCGACTTGAGCAGCGAGGAAGCATTTTGAACAATATCAGGACGAAGATACAACGCTTCAAATGCCGTTTCAAATTCATGCTTAAAGTCCCCATTATTGCCAAATGAGATCACCAATCTATCATAGCCCTGAAATAATTTTTCCAAACGAGGATAAAACTCATCTAAGGGATAGCTTCGGTCAATGCCTGGCAATATTCTCGCATCCCCGACACCAAGTTTGGGCCCCGTCCAGACTTCCTTTTTCGGGTCTCGATCCACCGTAAAAAAGGATATTTCCGGATCGTCTCCAGGTTGTTGCTGGGGCGCGAGAACAAGGATGGCTTCCCTCTGCGTCCAGCCTGTCAGGTAGTAAAAGTCTGAATCCTGGCGATAGGCATAATCGATATCGTGGTTGCGCTCAAAAACGGGTGCTGAATGAAAAATCGCACAGGCATTCAATTCCCGCAATTCTTCTAAAAATATTGCTCGGCGGCGGGCAAATTCATCACGGGGTAAATTTTCGTCTTTTGATATGGCGCCGGCGTTCGAGGCAACGAGTAATAACACTATGGGAATCAATCTTATTTTTGACAACATGGAGGCATCCCTATTCAATGATTTGATAATTTGCACGAGCGACCTTGACAGGTACAGCATTAAAATGCCACCACTCAATTGAAATCGTCAGGAATCCCGCCTGGGTCATAACCTGTCTCAATAGACGACGATTATCAATTTGCTGTTGTGTTAATTTTTTTTCTTTAAGAAAGCGATCCTCATGACGGGGTTGGGCGAGTTCACCAAAAAAGTCGAATGCGGTCCCCATATCCAGAGGGATACCCTCTGTGGTTGCGATAGTGAGATCCACAGCGGATCCAAAATTGTGGACAGAGCCCCGTTCAGGATTGGCAACATAATCTTCAGAGGGCGTGTTCACAACCAGGGCCCACATCTTACGCTGGATCGACCGGGGGCGAGCACCATCATAGATCAACAGGGATAATTCCGGGTGTGATTTTTTGAGTAGTGCCTGGGCATTTTTCAGCATGGCTGCTGCCTTGGGTTGCAGATAGCAATTCACCAGATCTCCATAAGTATCTGCTGAAAGAAAGTTATCCAGCGTAGAATATTTCAACTCAACCAGGATGTCAGGGGATATGGATTGGACATTAACCAGACCCTGTCTTATCAGTTGATCCTCAAGGGATTCCTCATTTGCTCCCTGGCCAGCCAAAAGCGGAAGGAGGAGCAAGTGACACAATAATATGAGATGTAAAATCTTTTTCATGGCTGCAAGATAGTGTAATCACGTCCGAGTTGAAAGTTTCGAACTTTAAGCGGATTTTTTGTGCAGAAATTCGCGTACTTACAATCAATATATCGGAAAGGCAGGTGAGCGTCTCTGTCCTGTCTAATACCAAGACGCGTCGTTTGAATGATCTTTGAAGGAGAGTACGAATCTTGTCTCAATTCAAATTGACCGTGACGAAGTTGCTGGCCATCCCACTCCGAGATCCTGAGATCAAGAGCCTTGCACAGCAGCGCTTGACCAGCGCACAGCCTTTCAATGGAACGCAGGCTACCATCTCGATTGGGATTGTTCTTCTGCATGGCGGGAATGGATCCCCCGATCTCATCCTTGATCGCTAAGGGGTATCCAGATTTGATCAGCGCAGCATTTCCTTTGCCTCCGCATGAAAAATTCAATGAATCACCTCCACGGGAATGATACATATAGATGGTCCCGGGAGACATAAATAATGCTTTTCTTTTTTCCGAATATCCCAGGGAAGAATGGCTGGCCTTTTCATCGATGGAATAGGCTTCGGTTTCAATAATCCGACTCATTAACCATTGACCTTTCTGATTCACGGCTAAGACCTTGCCTAAAAGTCCCTGGGCAAATTCTTGTGGCTCCTGGTTGAAAAACCGCTGATCCAGGATGTGACTATCTGCAAATTCAAAGTGATCCATGTCTGCAATATTGTTGCAAAAATTCGACTGCCAAGCATTTCTATAAGAAAATGAGTAAAAACATTACTGATTCTGTCTCTCTCAGATGCGAGAATCAGTTCTCGAATCTCAGACCTGGGGTAGACTCATTAATGCTCCATATAAACATTAGTATACTTAATCATATATTGTGAACCACGCAAATTGATTTTGACGGGATATCGACCCATTCTTGTTTAAAATACCCAGGTGAAATTAGTGCTTCTATCCCAAAAAGTATTTGGCATAGCCTTTGTTGATACAGTATTTCAGAATACGGAATTATTTAGTGAACCTGAACCCAAATATTGATGCAGCTGCTGATCCCCTTCAGCACGATAAACTGTTTACTCCACGGGAAGTAGCCCATCAGTTGGGTCTATCCGTAGAAAGTCTGCGCTTGTATGAGCGGGAGGGCTTGATCGTTCCGCATAAGTTGGACTCTGGACACAGGCGCTATACTGAATCTGACATTAAGTGGATTGCTTGCATTCAGAAACAGATTCATGAAAACAAATTGAATTTTGCTGGCATTCGTTACATCTTATCCATGTTGCCCTGCCATGAAATGAAGCCTTGTTGTCTGGAAGATCAAGAAACCTGCCCGGCTGGGGATCGCAGTTGTAGACCCTGCTGGGACTTTGACAATACACCTTGCCACGTCAGAGGAGAAAACTGTAGAACCTGTGTGGTGTATCGGCAGGTCCTGAATGTTGATAACTTAAAAAAAATATTATCGGTGAAATTTATATGCGACTAATACAAAGATTATGGATTGCCATACTGATCGTGTGGAGTTTCTCGTTTTTAAGCTGTGACGCTATTAACCCTGCCAGTGATGGTGACCTGGTCGAATATACTTGCGAAGGATGTCACACCAATCGGGCAGCCCTGACTCAAGTCATTGATGCGCTGGATCTGGAACCACCGGAGGCCGGCGCAGAAGTCCCTGGCTGAGGTGGTGGCGCGGTGCCGTTGGCACTCACGGATAAGGTTCTGATCAGACTGAATGCTACCAGAAATGTCAATTCGTTTGCTGATATTGATCCAACCCACTCAGTCATTGGTTGCGCTGGATGTCATGGTGGATCTTCACTGGTTGATGCCCCGGATGATACTTCAGCATTCCGTTTGGCTCATAAAGGTATGTTGCGTGATCCCTCTGCAATTGGCGAACTGGGCTGTAGCGGGGGTAGCTGTCACGCAGGTATCGTTGCGCTGAATGAAACCAGTATGCACAGCAATCTCTGGGGTGAAAAAGCACATGTTGCCCTGAGAAATGGGTATGAGTCTTTTGAGGCCTGCCCCGTCGATATAAAAGATGGTTTTTCCAAAGATTGCAATAGTTGTCATACGACCTGCGGACAGTGCCATATCAGTCGCCCGAATGCCGCAGGAGGTGGATTTCTGGAACAACGCGTGGGCTATAGTCACCAATTTATCAAAACTCCCAGCGAAGAGAATGTATGTACGGCCTGTCATGGATCCCGAGTTGGCGACGACTGGAATGCAAACCAGGACCGTGTTCCTGGAAATGTACCCGATGTTCATAATGAATATGGTTTCACCTGTCTCGACTGCCATCGGGAAGAACTGCATGGTGAGGGTCCCTCGGATGCTGAGTATACATCACGATATCAGGTCTCGGATCTACCCCAGTGTATTGACTGCCATCAGGTAGACCATGATGACAATGCCTACCATCGCATGCATTGGCCAAATGCTGCTGCCGGCGATGGACCAGACCTGGCCTGTTTTGTATGCCACTCTCAGCAATATAATAATTGCAATACCTGTCATGCCGGTTCCTGGAAGGAAGAATACAACGATCAGAACACAGATGAGTATCGCGTCTATCCGCAATTCAAAATTGGTCGTAATCCCTATTATGGTGAAGCCGATCATCCCCATGCTGAATCAAGCTGGATCACAGTGCGCCATGTTCCAGTGTCGCCGGATGCCTTCCAAAATTGGAATATTGATCCCTGGGATCTCAACGATCTGACAGAAACAAAGAATATGGAAACCTGGAAATATACCAGCCCGCACAATATCAAGCGCTGGACGGATAGAACCCTGGCTGATACAGCCTGGGCGAATAGCTCCACCCAGGATTACACAACGGACAATTGTTATACAAATTGTCATATGCATGGAACCAGGGGCTCCTATTACCCTGAAAACGTTGCGCTTTACTTAACAGACAATGATATGGAGAATGATGTTACCAATGATGATCTGAGTGATGAGATCCCGTTTAATACTCAAACGAGTTTGGGAAGCCAATCAGATGGTAGCTATTGTTCGGCATGTCATAATTAGTAAATAGTCAAATTAAACAAGTTAAAAAACCACAGGAGGTAAAATGAAACTTGATTGGAGACTAGTACTGGTAATGGTGTTATCACTTGGACTTATGGTCAGTTGTGAAAGCACCGATGAAGAAGAAGCAGCAACGGCATTTGAAATATTGAGCTAGTATATGCTTGATAATGATATGGATGCTAATGTCATCTCAAACGGCTGGATCACTACAGCATCCGCTGTATCAGGGAATGAAGATGATTACATTATTCTTGATATTCGTGCAGCTGATGTATACGCCCTGGATCATATCTCCGGTGCGGTGAATTGCGCTTATGGTGATGCTCTGATAACAGTTGAAGCACAGAATACAACTGATAAACCTATAGTGGTTGCTTGTTACACAGGTCAGAAAGCTACACATGCAGTAGTTGCTTTACGTCTCAGCGGCTATTCAGATGCACAGGTTCTTAAATGGGGCATGGGTGGTTGGGCCGCACAGTTTGATAGCTGGAGTGGAAACGTTGCCGATATTAGTGTAGGCCATGATAACTGGTCAACCGATGCAGCTCCTGCTCTACTTTCAGATAATGATGATCCTGTTATTGACACAGATCGTACTGACGGCGCTGCTATCCTGGCCGAACGTGTTGATGCGATTCTGGCAGGCTTCAAGGGCACATCAGCTGCAACTATCCTCGAAACACCTGCGAATTATCAAATCCTTAACTATTGGGGTGCATCAGATTGGGATCATTATGGTCATATTGCTGGCGCTTATCAGGTTACACCTGGTACACTCACCATTGCCAATGATGGACTTGATATTTTAGATCCTTCACAACCATCGCCACCTATTGCTGGACGGGACATGGATCTTCAATGATGACTGCTTGGTTGACAGCTTTGGGTTATGATGCCACAAGCCTTACATATGGTGCCAATAGCATGATTCATTCAGTTCTGGAAAGTGGCAAGTGGACTGCTTTGACTGCTGATTTCCCAATGGAACCCTAGTTATTGAGTGAAATTATTGAATAATCCATTTTCATTAGTTTTAGTAACGGGATGTCGAATTTTTTTCGGCTCCCTTTTACTTACTGGTGTCATTTATGGGCAGCTCACAAGAGGTGGTGTTAAAAACCCCCATGGAAGTAAGGATTGTTTACTTTGCCACACGACAACGACTGAAACAGGTGTCACGAACCTAAAAGCGGATATATGCACTGAATGCCATTCTGCAGCTGAAGTGAACGCTCAAATTCACCCGCTTCAGAATGTCAATACTCAGTCAGCAAAAATGTCCATACCATCAGATTTCCTCCTTGATGCTGATGGGGGCCTGGGCTGTCTTACCTGTCACCAGGCTGCCTGCACTGTTGATCGATCGAATCGAACCTTTCTTCGGGGGGGACCCTACAAACGTGAGAAGGATTTTTGTCAAAATTGTCACAATAAATCAGATTACAAAAAAATGAATCCACATAAACAGGTTCTGGCCAATGGCAGTATAGACAACTCAACCTGTTTACAGTGTCATGCAAAGTTTCCCGGTAAAGATGATCACCCTACGATCGCCAGAGCAATGCAGCTAGGCATGGCTGAGACCTGTAACAAGTGTCACTCGCTGCATAGACATGAGCAAAATCATCAGGGGAAAAATATTGAATTATCAAAAAGAGCAACTGTAAAGCGCTTTAATGAAACACAACAAAAATTTGGGCTGATTTTGCCCCTTTCCGAGGATAATTTGATTCAATGTAATACATGTCACTATACTCATGGCCGTGGAACACTTTCAGTTGATCAGGCTGTGTACAATGGTGATGGGGAGAACCAGCGTTTCTTACGCCTATCAAAAGAGAATTTGTGCTATGCCTGCCATGATCTTTAAACGCTCATTGTTATTCACCTTATTACTCTTCCTGCTGACAGCAATTTCAGCCACTGCCCAGCAGGCTGATGAAGAAAATTGTAATCTATGCCATGGATTAGCCCTGTTTGGAATTTCGTCCGCGACAGATGGATTTCGGAGTCTTGAAGTTACCACTGATGCTTACCGACACTCCATACACCGAAATGTCATATGTCGGGATTGTCATACCGACATTAATGTCTTTCCCCATCCGGAAGAGGTGGCGAAAGTTGAATGCAACAAAGCATGCCATATTACAAAACCATTCGCCCTCACGGGCTTTTCACATGCTCCACAGGCAGAAGCACACGCCCTCAGTGCACATGGTTATAATCCCGAGTACTCGGATGAGAAAAACGCAGCGAAACCAGATTGCAAGTATTGCCACTCCAACACATTTCGAAATGTTGTCAACAAGACCGCACTACAGGAAAATAGTTGCCATTGTATGCGCTGTCATGAAGGAGAAGGTCTGGCCGGTGTGATCTTGCATGTGAATTCGCACTCTGGACATAGAACTGCCCAGGCATCGGTCAACGTGGTTAAATTATGCTCTTCCTGCCACGCTGACCAGGGTCATATGAAACAATTTGATGTAAACTTGACCCAGGTTGAAGGCTATGAAAGACTCTTCCATGGCAAGGCCCTGAAAAGAGGTCTGGATGAGGTGGCCAACTGTATGGATTGTCACAGAAATCATTTAAACCTTCCAGCAGATGATCCAAATTCAAGTATTCATCCGAATAATATTCAGCAGACGTGTAGCGCCAATAGCTACTGCCACTCTAATGTCTCAAGTAAATTTGCAGCAGCAGCAATTCACTCTGAACCGACAAGCCAGAACAACTCCATTATTTTCTATGTTGAATGGGGTTTTATCATATTAACCGCAAGCACCATGGCACTTCTTTTTGCTCACATCCTGCTCGATTTTGGACGCTGGGTGGGTGATCTCTGGCTGCGGAGGAAAGAGAAATGAGTCAAGACTATACACGATTTACC
>CAZVSF010000009.1:0-11816 GCA_964630195.1 uncultured Lentisphaeria bacterium | reverse complement strand
AATGCGAGAGATGGACGAAATATTATCGAAAACATGAAGTATTTTCTCTTTCTAAGCGACGAAAGACCTAAGTTTCACAAGTTTTCATATATTGAGAAATTTGATTACTGGGCAGTCTTCTGGGGTATGTTTATCATGGCAGGAAGCGGATTGATCTTATGGTTCCCTGTGCAGGTGAGTAAATTTCTCCCTGGGATTATCATTCAGATCGCATATGTTGCCCATAGTGACGAGGCAATGCTAGCGCTTCTGGCTATCATTATCTGGCATTTTTACAACGTACATTTTAACCCTCGCATCTGGCCTGCGAACAAGGTTTGGTTCCAGGGTACCTTAACTGAAGAAGAAATGGAGCATGAGCATCCCCTCGAGCTTGAGGAAATCAAAGCGAAAGAGGAGGCCGCAAAATGAATAAGGCATTAAAACTCCTGTGGGGTGTTCTGGCCCTTGGATTGGGTATATTCGTATCAGTCACTCTCATAAAAGCAGTTGTATCTCATGATGCTCCCCATGAAGAGGAGGACCGTTTTAAATCTCATTTCCCTGACTATGTCGAACAGTTCAACACCTATTACGAGAATTTTGAAAATCGCAGAAGTCATTTTCATAAAACAACGGAACGATATTTCCTTCCCATGGAAGACCAGGAGAATTGTTTAAACTGTCATTCTCTGTGGCCTCATCAAAAAGATCTGAGAACCAGGGCATTTAATAATCAACATAGCAGAGCCATGTCTTGCATGACCTGCCATATTAATGAACAACCAGGTCGCCCCGTCAAATATGAATGGTATGATTTCGGTGTTGATAACTCCATTACGAGAGCAGGAGCATTTGGACTGACGCGTGATGCTGATGAAAATCTCACCGGTAGTGATAATTTCATAAGCAAAATTTTACCTGTCATTTATGATGGTCGTAGTACGACGCGCATATTTGCACCATATACCACTGAGAAATTGCTTACCTACAGAACGGCAGTAGATGCCGGAGAGGCTGTGGATGAAGATCAGGTCAGACTTGAAGCTGAAGCCCTGTTGGGTGACAAAGCACAGACCTGCACACGCTGTCATTCAGAGTCATCAGAATTCCCCTGGGAGGCGTTGGGGTTTAAAGGCGATCGATTGAATGAAATGCGTTATTCTGCAGTCGTAGGTATGGTTGAAAAATACGAAAAATTCTATTTCCCATCGGTTTTTGAATAAGCGAAGGATCTCGAGCAACCCATGAGAGCGATCAAAGCAACACTCATATTTTTAATTTCATGTCTCTGGATGACACAAGCTATCGTTGCCCAGGAGATCAATTTTTCCCTGGTGAAAAATATTGAAGCTGATTTTAATTTTCCAACTGACATCTGTGGCAATGACAAGGGCGATATTTTTGTTTTAGATGCCATGAACGACAGAGTGGTTCGACTCAAAGCGAGTGGTGCGCTCAACGAGATAAAACCTGAGCTTGAGACGATCTATAAAGCCGTTGGGATTGCCTGGATTGGTGGCAATTTATGGATCGCAGATACACCGCGATCCAGATTGCTAAAGCTGGAGATGAATGGTCGGGTTAGCCAGGTGGTTAAGCTGGCTCATGGCACCGAACCCGTAGATTTGGTCAGTATTGGGGATAATATGGCCATCACGGACAGATTTAATCATACGATCACGATCCTGGATAAAGATTTTAAGGAAAAATATTACTGGGGAAGCCGCGGTGCCGAAATGGGGCAATTTATTAATCCTGGCTTTTTGGCTCCGGGACCTGAAAATAAAATCATTATTGGTGACATCCTGAATCGCAGAGTGGTATCCTATTCTCCCAGCGGACGTTATCCTCAATTCATCGCCAAACCGGGTGTGGAAAAAGGTCAGATATTCCGACCCAAAGGGATTGCATTGGACTCAGAAAATCGTGTATGGGTTGCCGATGGTTATACCGGTGCGATCCAATCGTTCTCAATTGCTGGCAAATATCAGGGGATAGCCAGTAGTGGAGGCAAGCGTCTGGTGTTGTCTGCGCCAATGGGGCTATATATCGATAAAGAAGATCGGCTTTGGGTGGTGGAGTCCTATTCAAGTAAAGTCAGTGTCTGGCGGATCAAATAATGGCTAACTACCGTACCATCATCACCTCAGTTCTCCTCGTGCTCACAGCAAGTTTTGTCACAGCTCAACACAATCCCGATGGTCGGAAGGTGAGTCTGGACTGTGTCACCTGTCATGTCAGTTGGCACGATAATATTGACTCTAAAAATTCCCTGCTCCCCAAAATCGATGCTCCCATTCAAATTCAGGGAATGCCAGCTCGAATTCCAACAGCGGAGATGTGTTTTACATGTCACGATGGCACCGTAAAAGATTCGCGTCAGATATTTTCATCAAAAAATCACAAGTTGGATATGGATGTGAAACATGTGAGTGTTAAAGGTTTACCCCTGGATAAGAATGGCAAGGCCTATTGTGGCACCTGCCACACACCTCATAGCTTGAAACCGGACCGTATTGGCGGATTAGCTCCATTTCTACGCAAAGCAAAATCCAATTCAGACCTATGTTTGAGTTGTCATTCCAACCAGGCCAGCGCTCACAAAAACCATCCGATCAAAGTGAAGGTCCCTGCTGATCATACCATGCCCGAGAATACTTTCTGGGGCAAGGATGGCACCATGGAATGCATGACCTGTCATCCCATCCATGGAGAACAAGCTGTGGTCGGAGTGGCTGGAAATGATCGTAGTGAGCTTTGTTCCTCCTGCCACAAGGCTTATTTCAAAATTAAGCTTAGCGATCATGATCTGACAGCCTCCTTGAAAAATAGATCCAGCGATATTGGACCGGACTTTGGCGGACACGATCCCTGTGCTGCATGCCATGTCAGCCACAACGGAAAAGCCGATCATCTCTGGTCGATGAAAATTGATCCCAAAGGTGGGGAAAATGCTTTTTGTATAGGGTGTCACAGCAAGAATGCTCTCGGTCAGGAGAAAGTTTTTACCCACACAGGTCATCCTGTATCAAACATCAAACTAAGCAAAAATATTCCGGCACTGGCCATCAAGGCGGGTGACAAGTTATTGTGCAAGTCTTGTCATGATCCGCACCAATGGGCTTTTTCAAATAAACATGCTCTGGGTGCAGGAAACGAAGAAGGCACTGAATATACTTCTTTCCTGAGGCTCCCTGATGATGCTCAGGGGCAATTATGTGTCAGCTGCCATGCTGGTCAATCCAGTATGTTCAATTCGGATCACAGTGTTGCCCGTGAAGGTTTTCAGCAATTATTCAGAGAATCCAACACCTTGCATGGTCAATGTACTGTCTGTCATGGTGCTCATGAAGATGCCCTGGAAGGATCCACAAGTGAAGATCCATTTACCATCCTATGTATGCGGTGCCATGATGGAGAACACTATCCAACTTCAGTGGTTCACAATAATCATCCCATGGGTGTTCCCTTCACATCAAAGAGCAACCTGCATGGTTATAAGAAGGATGGTCAGAAACTTTTAAGCTGTAATACCTGCCACAATCCGCATAAATGGGGTCAAACAGTGGAAACATCCAAAACAGCCGATTTGAATGGTGATGACAGGAATTCTTTCCTGACCCTTTCAAATTGGCCAGAGCCTGAACTTTGTCTGGATTGTCATCCTGAGCAGGTCACAATATTAAATACAGACCACGACCTGGGCACAGACAGTAAGAGTGCCTGCAGCCTTTGCCATACGCCGCACAATGCGCAAACAGAATATGGTATTCTGGCGAGGTGGGGAGATGCACCTGGTGCCAGTTTTAATGAGAAGCATTGCTTCAGTTGTCACAGTGAAATAGGATTGGCTTCAGCTAAACTTGTTGAAGGCTATAGCCATCCCCGTGAATTTGGCATTCTGTCTCCCGTTGCCAGAGGAACGGGTGAATGGTTGGACTTTCCCTTGTTTACGGAAGATGGTCCCAGTATGACCGTTGGGCACATCGATTGTTTTACCTGTCACAATCCACACTCCTGGTCCTATAAACCAGAGTTCCAGAAATTGTCATCCAAGAATGAGGAAGGCAACGATCTGACATCCTTCCTGCGCAATCCCAGCCAATTGACCCTTTGCACGGATTGCCATGGGGAGAATACGCTGTGGAAATACAATTATTATCACGACCCTGTAAAGAGAAAGCGGTACTAAGATGAATTCAGCAAAATCTTTTCGTCCCTTCTCAGCGACAATCCTGCTATTTGTGATTATCCTTATGTCTGGACTGGTAAGTTGCGCCTCCACAAACCAGGGAAATGAACCCATGCCTTTTCCTGATGATGTTTCACAACCCTTCGTGGTGCTCGAACAAGTACTCGGAGGAGATCAGGATCTTCCTGAGGGGCTTTTTAGCAAAATGCTTGGTCTCTTTGTGGGTCCAGAGCAAACTTTCAAAATGAATCAACCCACTGACATGGTGGTGGATGAGATGGGCCGACTACTTATTGTGGAATCAGAAGCAGGTTATATTTCATTATATTCACAGAAGGATGGGAAATGGATCAACACGGATCGTGTGAGTCTACTCGAAATACATCATCCCACATCCATCACTGCCGGACCTGATAAAATTTATGTCAGCGATCTGATGGGTGGAAATGTCCACATCCTTGATTATGATCTCAATCTCATTGGGTCCATAGATCACCCCGATATGCAACGACCATCTGGACTTTGCTATGATAGTTTTGCCAATAGAGTGCTGATTGCTGATCCTCCTTCAAATAGGGTTTTTGTCTTTTCCCCAGGCGGGGAATATGTCTCTCACATTGGCCGGGGTGGATTTGCCAGTAGCCAATTAAGGAGTCCCATCGCAATGACAGTTGACCCAAAAAATGGGCATATCTTTGTGGTGGATGCCATGTCTCGCAAAGTCAAAATTTATGATACCGATTTTCATTATATCAGCAGCTTTGGCCAATATGATCAAGTACCGGGAAGTTTCGCCTTCCCAAAAGGTATTGCCCTGGCAGTCGATGGAACGCTATTTGTGGGTGATGCTGCTTTTGGAAACATCCAAATGTTCAACCCAACTGGCGCGTTGTTATTCTATTTTGGTGAAACCGGAACAGAGCGAGGTCAATTTCTGATGCCCCGAAACATGTTTCTGGATGGGGATCACAACTTGTTTGTAGCAGACCCATACAATAATCGAGTGCAAATATTCCGTTATTTTCCACAATAGTGAGTGAGAATATGAAGCCAATGAAGAGACATCAATATACCGCATTCATAAAAGCTATCCTGGTCGTCTTGCTGGGCTATGCTCTACTTATCAGCCAGGCTTTTGCACTTGAATGGACTAGTACTGGGCGGGTGGAAAGCCGGATTGGCTTGCTTGCAACTGGAGATGCAGATGCCAGTAATCTGGTACACATGTCGCGTTTAAACTGGGGTATCCAGCACCAGATGAACTTTATGGATATGAACTATAGCTTGACAGGTGGAGGACTATTCAGGGGCTCCAGCCAATTGGAATTGAATGAATTCATCCCAGAATATCAGGCAAAAGCACAGATGAGACCGTTTCGTCAAACCAGTATCCAGATGTTCAGTTATTCCCAGCTTAGAAATCCCATGCAGATCGCCCAGGACAGCCTCCAACAGCGTGAGCAGGTAAGCGGACTTCAATTTCAATCAAATCTGCCCAATAATGGGAGACTACTGGTAGCCTATGGGTTCAGGAATTCAAAGCGTGACAGCAATACTATCGATCATCAGTTTGCCAAACTGCACATCGAGCAGAAACTCCTGGGGTTGCAGTTTCGCTTTAGTGGCGAGAAGGATTATATCAACAACAATGTTATAAGCGGGGACGACGACAGATCGAACCTGTCCATACAATGGTGGGGTACACCTGCCCAAGGTTTAAACTGGACTGCAATTAACTCAGTTTACAATTATGGCGGTGAAGCATATTGGCGCATTTATCAACGCGCGAATTATAAATTATCGAACCGCTCCACTGTTTGGGCGCATGTTAACAATCAACAGATTTCCTATCGCGGTACGTATCTCAATTCACAGGGATTTGATGTTGACTATCGTTGGAAAAAAAGTGAAGCCCTGGCATTCCAGCTATTAGCTGAGGGTAGTAAGGTTAAACCATTCGAGGGAATACCAGCATATCATTGGCGAGCATATCTAGCGGGGCTACACTGGCGTCTGGGCGAACAAACATCAGCTCTGGGTGTCTTTCAAATGGGTTACAAAGAATCTTATCGCTTTGGCTCTGGCATGGATATGCAAGTCGAGTTGGAAGAAAGATTACCCCTCATGCAAAGTAGGAAATTACGACTCGCGGTGAGTGATCACGCAGAGGGTGAATTATTTATTGGCATGGACGGGATCAGCGAAGACCCACTCTACGATATTGATCATCACTTAGATCTCACAGCAGATCTATGGCCGGGTCAGCCGATGCAGATTGCCAATACTTTCAGGCTGTTAAACCATTTTGGTACTGATCTTGAATTTTCTGAAGATACCTTACGCAATGCATTGTCACATAATATTCAGTTTAAATATATAAAGCGTAAAATGCGGGCATCCCTGGATCACCTTACCGTAAGTGACATCGGTGGGGACCGCGATTTGCGACTCCACTTAAATACTAGATTTACCTATCATATGTCACCGGGTAGCAGTTTAAATCTGACAAGTATGTATCGATACCAATCCAGGATCTATCCTGATTATTTATGGCTGAATTCATTTATAAAAGTGAATATGCGCTATTTCAATTGGGCTATCGAACTGCAAGCTCAGGGAAAGCCAGAAACAATTTTTGATGAAAAATTCTCAGTTTGGATGCGTTTTGTGAGGCAGCTATGATGAAACGACTACTTATTCCCATTCTTTGGCTGATCTCAATGACAGTGACCGGGCAAGGGGTTGAAGATCTCCAGGAAAAAAGCAAAATTGCATTTTCCCCTCATAACATGATGTTAAATAGGAATGCACTCCTTGTGGATAGTGTCCTGGTTGATTTTACGCTCTGCCGTTCCTGCCATGTTCCCAACAAAGAAACAGCGGTTGAACCTCTATGGTATCGAAAAATTTCAGTTCCACGCTTTGATATAAACAAACTGATAGATTCAACTGGAGAGCATGTTCACGCTCTGGATCCAGGAAGTCGCAACTGTCTATCCTGCCACGATGGTTCCATGGCCCGCAGCTTCCCCCATCGAGGGAATCAGAAACATCCTCAGGTAAATTTAACCGCTCCAGAAGTTCGAGCGCCGGCCAACTATAACATGCATCTTTTTAATTTCCCAAAATCCAGCAAAGAGATCAGTCGTCCTGCTGAGTCTTCACCACTCAGGTTAACAGCACAGAATCAGGTGGGATGTATCACCTGTCATAACCCGCATAATAATGAGAAGGGACATTTTCTCAGGGTCTCAAATGAGGGTTCCAAAATTTGTATGGAATGTCATCATATGCAAAATTGGGAACTGTCAACCCATGGAAATTCCCAGAATCCATTGCGTGCTGAGCTCGAAGAAGTGGCCTGTCTGCAATGCCATCAGATTCATACGCTCCCAACTAACGCCAAACTGCTTAGAGCGGATGAGAATACACTTTGTTTATCCTGTCATGATGGAAGGGCAGATGAAGATACTGAAATAGCCAGCAGTAAAAATCTGGAAGAAGTATTCGAGAAGCCCTTTACTCATCCCATTCGTGTTAATCCCAATGTCAGAGATGTTGGTTATGATTCCAACACGGATTCACCCTGGAATTTTGGTTTAGCCGACGATCGATACGTACGCTGTGGTGATTGTCATAACCCTCACGCAGTGACAGAAAAGAGCATCTCCCCGGTACTGGATGGAAGTTTGGCTTTTGTGGAAGGTGTTGATGCCATTGGATTTCAGAAGGATATTGCAGATTACGAATATGAAATCTGTTACAAATGCCATGGCCAAAACCAGAATGCAAATGCCGGCAATGATGTTGCAAGATTACTCAGTGTGGGTAATCGCAGCTATCATCCCGTTGAAAATATTGGGATGTCTCAACGGGTACCGAGCCTGAAAGCAGGGTGGAGCGAGCAATCACTCATCACCTGTTCGGATTGTCATGGTAATGACGATAAGTTCGGACCCCAGGGTCCTCATGGTTCCAGCATTCCTCACATTCTAAAAGCATCGTTCTCTGATTACCCCTATGGTGCACTGGAGGATCAGGAACTGTGCTTCAAATGCCATGAACAGCGAAAAATAGTTGGCAACGATGGCTTCAAGTTTCACAATCTTCATATCAACAGGGCGGGATACAGTTGCTCTGCCTGTCATAATCCCCATGGAAGTTTTGATTCTCCTGGTCTCATCGACTTGAATCAGACTCATATTTCAAGTATTAATGGAGAAAAGAAAGTTGAGAGCATGGAACCCGGGCATGGAACCTGTACCCTGCAGTGCCACAGTGTGAAACATTTGAGGGATGTATACTGATCGAAAAATAGGGGAGGTTCTTTGCTTCCTTTAAGACCCCAATTCAAGAGGTTTCAGCGTTAAGGATTTTTGATACCAGGGTTTTGACCCATAAAGTTCATCCTGGCATTCTCTACACATTCCACCTGTTGTGCTGGCTTCTGAATGGTTTTCGATGTAGGATTCAACTGTGACCCATTCACCTTCATCATTCCGTATCCTTTTACATTTGCCACACATTGGCAACAGTCCTTTAAGTCGTTTTATGTTGGCCCTGGCTTCCTCAAGGGCTTCTACCTTGCCCTTAAGTATCTTTTCAGTGTTTTGAAATTCAGCAATATTCTCGATTGAGGACCAAATTAGATCCTCGCCACCCTGCCCAACGAGCACACCTTGTGAGCGAAATACGACAGGTTGCCCATCGGGACGAACTATCGTTTTGCTGAAGGAGTCATACTGACCAATTGTCAGCAGCTGCCCCTGAATATGGTTCAGCTCATTCAGGCTGGCATCCAGGGTGATATCCCAAAAATTATCTTTTTTGGTTTCTTCTACGCTTTGACCTAGTGTGTCGGCAAATGCTGCGTTCATTTCTACAATTTCACCCGTCATTTTGCAGAGTACCAGACCGACTGGTGTGAGTTCAATGAGTGTTTGTTTATGATGATTGCTGGATTGTGCGTTTTCTGTGATCACCTCCAGGTGATTGATATAGTGCAAAACCAAACCTATAAGCAGCAATGTCACAAGTCCGCTGATGCTGCCTACAATAAGATGCTCGTGATCGAAATAGGCAATTTCAGGGTGAAAAAAACTATCGACCATTGCGTTTAGATTGGTTATAAATAAAAACACTCCCAGAATAATACTATACTGGAGTAGCTTGCGCTTTGTAAATATTTCTATCGTTGTGTGACTCAAAATCTCATTCCTGTCAATTTGTACTTCTACCTTAAACCGATCTTCAAAGAAGATGGAATTATCCAATCCCCAGGAGCCAAATAACGTGCCATCGAAAAAATATTGATCTATCATATTAATTAATATAGATATAGATGCATTAATATGGGTGGATGACTCAATCAGTGAAAAACTGATATGTCATAAGATAAAGATGCTTGCGTCAAATTAATGTGACACTGACAGTTCGATTCAGTTAGATTGAAACCCCATTATTTTGGTCGTAAATCATGCTGATCCTTTGCGAAAAGTCAGTCGTTATAAAAAAAGAGGCGTCCCCTCTGGAGAACCTCTTTTGATGATTTATTGGTCAGAATCAGGAGGATTCAATTCTGGATCGGGATCAGCACCGCCATGCTCGTGTTCGAACATTGCTTTGGGCATCTTTCCGGAGAGCCAGCTCGTGTTCATCGGCGTGACACTTGGTCTGAATACAGTGTTGTATAAATGCCAGATAAGAATGGCAAGTGTTGCCAACCAGGCCTCCCAGTAATGAATGACCAGGGCTACATCTGTTAGTGTGCTGGAAAATTTCTGAATAAAGAAATTATCAAACCAGAGAATCAAACCCGTGCCTATCATCACCATATTTCCCCATATGCCTGCCCAATACTCAAGTTTTTCAGCATAGGCAAATCTACCAAACCTTGGCTCATGGTCTCTAAAATCGAAGAAGTAGAGCACCATTTCCCAAAATTCTTTGATATCCCGAATCCCGGGCACCATGTCCTTCACTAATTGCTTGCCTCGTTTGGTGAAGAGAAACAGAAAGTGCCAGACAGAAGTGACAATCATGAATACAGCTGCGTAGCGATGAATAGTATCCCTGAACTCAAAACCACCTTCCCAGCCAAAGAATAATTCAGCAATCCAGGATTCATTAAAGCGGAGGGAGAACCCTGAGATCACAAGCGTGAAGAAAGAAACCAATAATGCAGTATGTTGCACAACTTCCAATCCTCGCATACGCCTGACTGAGGGTCCCTTCATTTTCAAGCGCACCTGTTTCAGGTAGTCGAGAACGGTGTGCAGGAACATCCCACCTATGGTTACAGCGATGAGAAGGATGTAAATTTTTTCAATGAGCACGGCCAGGGGGGCTCGTGGATCAGTCTCACCCATACCATGGATGGTCACCGCAGCGAGCTTGTCACTCATACCTGGGTGACACTGACCACAGGTCGTCGCCAGATTTTTTGGATTAATGGAAGAGGTGGAATCTGCACTGGGTAAAATCCGATGGGCACCATGGCAAGATTCACAATTGGCCACATGTATATCACCAGCCATACTCTTTAAACCATGATAACTATCAACATAACTACTAACCTGGCCTCGTTCAGTGCCAAGACGTTCGTTGAGAACGGTGGACTCATGACAGGGTTCACAGGTCGCTGAGGCAACCCTGAGCTTTGACACAGGGGAGTGGGTCATCAGGCGAAATGATCCCATGCTCGCCATGGCGATTGGTACAAACGGGAGCGTTGGCCATTCCCCGTGCTGCCATTTTCCCATGGATACCTTCCCAGTAGTCTTTCTCCTCATCCGGATGGCATTTTCCCTACAAAAATACGTTAAAATTTGAGATCTTGTAATAATGAGGGTTTATAAGCGTGAAGTAGCTGCTTATAGCAATTGCTATGATGAAACAATAGAACCATACTGGCCTGCGGATATATTCAATTTATCGGGACCACTATGATGTTGTCTTTTTGATCCCAGTTTATCAATCCTGGCAATCCATCACCATTATATCTTCTAATGTCAGGACCACTACTATTCTTAGATTGAAATTTGTCTTGCAATAGAGGACAATAACAATCATCTTTATGTCGTATAATAAAACGACTCGAATGGGGTAGTATAAAATGATTCAAATTACAGAAACAGCAGCCGAGAAGATTAAAGTGATCATGAGTGAACAGAACCTCTCTGATGAGGGGGGACTGCGTATTTATGCGAACTCAGGTTGTTGCTCGAATAGTTCTTATGGAATGTCTCTAGATAATAAACGACATCCTGAAGACAACGTCTTCGATTCTCAAGGTGTCCGTGTACTGGTCGATCCAGCTAGCTTTGCACAGTTGGAAGGTGCCAGCGTTGAATACTACAAAGACGAGACTGCTGAGGGTTTTACCATTTTAAAGCCCAAGGCACAATCAAATTGTGGATGCGGCGGCAATTGTAACTGCGGTGGTAGCTGCAACTGCTAAGATCGCAACTCTCCTCGAACAGAACCCTGGCTCATCACCAGGGTTTTTTTTTGATCAAAAATAAGTCATCGTCGTGAGGATGTTGCTTTGTTCATAAAATTTAGTTCTATCAGGGCAGTACTATTCGCGCTTAGAGTAGGTAAAGATGTTCTCATCTAGACCCATCTATGGGTTAACTAGATA